>JAEYTU010000708.1 GCA_023433825.1 Planctomycetota bacterium | reverse complement strand
CTCCGGATGCGTCGGTTCGGCGGGGCGCGCGCGATCCATTGGTTCGAACAACCGGACGCGCCGCGCGGCTGGTGGTCGCTGCCGCTGCCCGAGGGGCACGTCGCGACACCGCGCCCGCAGCCTGCCGGCGTCGTCGGCGGCTTCGCGCTGTTCGCCACGCGCGAACGCGTCGTCGCGATCCCGACGTCGGCCGGGACTCTCGACCTGCGCGCACTCCATCGCAACGACTACGCCGTCGTCCTCGCCGGACCGACGCAGGCGCGCGTCGCGCATCTGGCGGCGACGTTCGACGGCATCGCGGCGTCGCTCGCCGATGCCCGCGCCGAGATCCGCGCCGGGCGACTCGACGCCGCCGCGCGCATCGTCACCGACGTGCGCGACGCCCATCCGTCGCTGCGCGACGACCTGATCGCGAGTCTCGCCGTCGCGCCGCATTGCCTCGCTCTGCTGCTCGCGCTCGGGACGTTCGAGTCGTTCGGTGACACACCGCGCCAAGGCGTTGCCCTGCTGCGCCGCGCGCTCGACCAGGACATGCTCGACGCAGCGCTCCTGCAGACCGTCGGCACGCTGTGCCTGCGCCGACTCGACGACGCACACGCGGCGCGCGCGCTGCTGCACGACGCGAAGCGCCAGGTCCGCCGGCGCCGCATCACGACCGTCTGTCACGAGCAACTGAGCGGGAACGTGCTCTGGCACTACCCGCAGTTGCTGCAGGACGTCGACGGCGTCGTCCAGGTCGGTGCGCATCGCGGCGAAGAGGTCGCGGCGTTCCGGGCACTCGGGATTCGCTATCAGGTCTATCTCGAGCCGAACCCCGAGGCGTTCGCGGAGCTCACCGCTCGGATCACCGCCGCGGCGGCCGACGCCGACGCCGTGATCACGGCTTTGCCCGTGGCCGCCGGCGAACGGATCGACGAACGCGTTCTCCGGGTCGGTGCCGTCACCGAACACGCGTCGTTCCTGCCGTGGCATCCGCTGGCCGACGTTGCGCCGGAGCCGAAGGCGCCAACCTCGCTCGACGTTCCAGTGCGGACGCTCGACGACCTCGTCGCCGAAGGCCGCATCGACGCCGGGCGCGTCGACCTGCTGTTCGTCGACACCGAAGGCACCGAGCTCGAAGTGCTGCGCGGCGCCCGCGCGCTGCTGGCACATGTCGACGTCGTCTGCGTCGCGATCCATCTGGCGCCCCTTCGAACCGGTGCACCGACGCCGCAGCAGATCCAGACGTTCCTGCGCGAAGTGGATCGCGACGGGTTTCGGCTGAAGGCGTTCGAGGCCGGAACCGATCCGCGCCGCGGCGACGCCGTCTTCCAGCGCGTGCGCGCCGTCCGGGTGCCGCGATGACGACGCTGTACCTGTGGAACAACGGCCCGCGCGCACACGTGCTGCTGTGCCGGCCGATCGTCCGCGCCGCCGTGTCGACCGGCCGCTTCGACGTCGTGTTCGGCGCCTGCCGTGACGACGTTCGGCTGCTCCTCGATCTCGAGGGGCCGCGATGCCGGATCGTCGCGAGCGACTACGCGAACACCGTGCACGGTGCCGTGCTCGACCTGGCGGCACTGACCCCCACCGGCGCGATCGGCATCGACGTCTGGCTCGGCGGACCCGGGCCCGCGCCTTCGCTGCAATGGGAGGACGTCCTCGCCGCGTTCCGTGCCTCGCTCGCCGACCACGGACTCGACTCGGCGCTGCCGTGCTCGCCCGACGACGTGCCGATGCTCGACTTTGCGTTCGACGAACGAGCGCTCGGCCCGACCCCGCGCCTGCGCCGCCCGTCGATCCTGCTCGACACGTGTCGCGACGCCGCCGACGCGTCGTGGTTCGGCTTCGACTTCGACCGCCTGAGCCGCGTGCTCGACGCGTTCGACCTGCTCTGCACGGCGCCGCCGCCGATCCAACGCGACAACCTCGTCGACGTCTCCGCGCTGTCGCCGCTCGCGCGTGCACGACTGTCGGAGCACTGCGAGCTGCTGATCGGGCGAACGTTCGATCCGTTCGTCCTGACCCTGACCGAGCCGAACCGCTTCAAGCCGAAGGCGCTGTGCGGCTACGACGCGCGCGTCACGCGGCCGCCGTGGGACTACCCCGGGAACCCGTTGGAGCTGATCGCGACGATGGACGACCTCGTCGACTTCGCGATCGCGCAGGTCGGCGCCGGTGCACTCCGATGACGACGGTGTCGTTGCAGACCGTCGCGTCGACGCCGGACACGCTCGACCACCTCGTCGCATCCATCCGCCGCCTCGACGTCACGGCCGTCGTCGTCGACGGCGCCACCGATCTGGACCTCGTCGTCGGGCTCGCCGACTGCGGGATCGAAGTCGTCGTCGTCGATCGCAGCCGCGAACGGCTCGCCGCCGCGAAGCGCCGACTCGACGGCCTCGACCTGCGCGCCGTCACGCTGCTGCACGGCGCAACGCCGCGCGTCGTCGCCGATCTGCGGCTGCGACTGCGCAAGCGAACGGCGTTCGTCCTCGGCATCGGCGCGCGCTCGGCGCAGGACGTGCGCGACACGATGT
>JAEYTU010000707.1 GCA_023433825.1 Planctomycetota bacterium | reverse complement strand
GGCGACACCATCGCGCCGTTGCCGGGCGGGGGCGAGACCGCGGCGAACGACGCGTTCATCCGGATCCCGTCGGCCGTGTTCAGGATCCCCATGCAGTTCGGGCCGATGATCCGCATCCCGTGGCGCTTGCCGATCGCCGCCAGCTTGTTCTCGCGCTCGATGCCGACGCCGCCGATCTCACGGAAACCGGCCGTCACGACGACCAACCCGCGGACGCCGTTCGCACCGCACTGCGCGGCGGCCTTCAGACATTCGTCCGGCGGAACGACGAGGATCGCCAAGTCGACCGGCCGCCCGATCGCCGCGACGCTGCGGAAGGTCGGCATCGACAGCACGACGTCGGTCTTCGGATTGACCGGGTAGACCGGCCCTTCGAAGCCGCCGGCCAACAGGTTGGCGACGACTTGTCTGCCGATCGCTCCGGCGCGCCGACTCGCACCGACGACCGCGATCGAACGCGGTCGGAAGAGTCCGTCGAGAGAGGGACGTTGCGTCGCTGGCCTGTTCACGGGGGGGTCGTTCGAAGCGTCGCGGTCGAGGGAACGGCCTCTGCGTCCTGCGCGCGTCAGCGCGGCGAGCGTATCGACGGTCTCGACTGTTTCCATGTGGCCTCGGCCGACGCATCATCGCCGCGATGTCGTTGCTCGTCGTCCACGCCACGCACACGGAGTCGGTCGGGGTCGAGTCGCTGCGGTGCGAGGTGCTGACGCTCGGCGTCGGCAAGACGGCGGCGGCGGCGGCGCTCACCGAGCGTCTCGTCGCCGGCGACGCCAAGCGGACACGTCCGTCGGCCGTGCTGCTGATCGGTCTGTGCGGTGCCTACGCCGCGGACCTCGCGGTCGGCTCGCTCTGTCTGGTCGCGAACGACGTCCTCGCCGACGAAGGTCGCGCCGACGACCGTGGGTTCCACGACATCGGGTCGCTCGGCTTCGGATCGATCGGCCCGTTCGCGACGGAGCCACGACGCACGGCGCAGGTTGCCGCGGCGCTCCGCGCACCGATCGTCGCCGGTGCGACGGTCAGCACGTGCAGCGGCACCGACGCGCTGTCGGCCGCCCTCGCGGCGCGAACCGGTGCCGCGATCGAGACGATGGAAGGCGCGGCCGTCGGGCTGGTCTGCGCGCGGTTCGCGGTGCCGTGGATCCAGTTGCGCGCCGTGTCGAACCGGACCGGCGCGGCCTACCGCGCGACGTTCGATGCGCGAGCGGCGCTCGACGCATTGCGCGGGGCGGCACCGCGCGCGATCGCGCAGTTGGCGGAGGCCGACGCCGGATGACGCGCCGCCTGACGCTCGGCTTCTCGCCGTGCCCGAACGACACGTTCCTGTTCCACGCGCTGGTCCACGGACTCGTCGACGCCGGCGAATGCGCATTCGACGTCGTGCTCGACGACGTCGAGGCGTTGAACGCGCGCGCGGCCGACCCGGCGCGGCGACTCGCGATCACGAAGCTGAGCCTGCCGGCGTTCGCGGCTTTGGAGGACGTCTACGAACTGTCGCCGTCGGGCAGCGCGCTCGGACACGGCGTCGGGCCGCTCGTCGTCGCGCGCCGCGAACGAAGTTCCGAGCTCGCGGACCTTCGCGATCTCGCCGGTCGCACGATCGCGGTCCCCGGCGTCCGGACGACGGCGTTCGCGTTGCTGCGCCGTTATGGGCCACGCGACGTGACACCCGTGCCGATGCGGTTCGACGCGATCATGCCGGCCATCGTCGCTGGCGAAGTCGACGCCGGTGTCGTGATCCACGAGAGTCGGTTCACGTACGCGGCGCACGGGCTCCATTGCGTCGCAGATCTCGGCGAACGGTGGGAGTCGGACACGCGGCTGCCGCTGCCGCTCGGTGTGATCGCGTTCGACCGCTCGCTGACGGCCGCGACGCGCGTGCGCCTCGGTGCGGCGATCGGCGCGTCGGCGAGGTTCGCGCGCGCGAACCCGGCGGCGAGCCGCGCCTACGTCGCCGCGCATGCGAACGAGATGGCACCGGACGTCTGCGCTGCGCACATCGCGCTCTACGTCAACGATCAGACGGTCGCACTCGACGACGACGGGCGGCGCGCCGTCGCGACGATGGTCGACTACTGCCGTCGCAGCGCGCGATAGAGGAATCGCCGCGTCGACGTCTTGAACGACGGCAGATCGTCGAACGAGCCGGCCGGCTCCAGCACGAACGTCGGCCCGGCGGCCTCCGCCGCGAGTGGTTGCTCGCAGACCATCAGATAGACGCTCGGCACGTCCAGGGCGGCGAGACTCGCGCCGAGTTCGTCGGGCGAGACGGCCAGCACGGTCAAGTCGCGGCGACCGAGGTAGTAGTGCCCGCCGACGGCCGCGAGATCGCGATCGTCGTCGACGAGGACGAGCTTGCCGGCGAAGTCGTCGCGCGCGCGCAGCGCCAACGCCGCTTCGACCGGGCCGCGGTGGAAGTAGTGGAACGACAGGACGACCAGGCTGCCGACGTGCAAGAAGACGAGGAAGCGTCGGTACCAGCGCGCGACGCGATCGTCGACCGCCGCATGGAACGCGCCGACCGCGACGACGAGCGTCCACAGCCACAGCGCCGGGACCAAGAAGCGGACGGCCTTGCGCTCCAGCAGCGCGTGCGCACCGACGTAGACCAGCGCCGCGATCAGCGGCAGCGGCAGGATCCGCGCGCCGGTTCGCACCGCGTCGCGCGACCGCGCCAGGAACGGTGGGGCGATCGCCGCCAACGCGACGAGCGGCGCGACGTACAGCCAGAACGGATCGCGCCCGAACAGCAGCGACTTGCCCTCGACGACGTTCGCCTGCAGGTACTCGAACGGGCTGTGCAGGAACTGCCCCCACGTCGCGAGGTCGACGAATCCCTGCACGCCGACGCCGATCGACGCACCGAGCGCGAGACACGCCGCGTCGCCGATGCGTCGCTTTCCGAGCAGCGCGATCGCGAGCACCGGGCCGAAGCACGCGTCCTGCACACGACAGCAGAACGCGAATCCGAGCAGCAGTCCTGCGGCGAACGCCGGACGTCGGCCCGCGATCACGCACAGCAGGACCGCCGTCACCGACAGGTTCCCGCCGAACATCGGCCCGTTCGGCTGCACGCCCGAGTAGACGACGAGTCCCGACGCCGCGAGCAGCAGCAGCGCCGGTCGTTGCCGCGGCAGCCGCAGCACGTGCGTGACGACATACCAGGCGGCGGCGAGCGGCAGCAGCGAGACGAGGCCGTGGACGCCGCGGACGACGGTCATCACGCGGCACGGATCGTCGATGCCGAGTGCCGCAATGATCCGAAACAGTCCGGCCAGCAGCCCGGGATAGACCCAGCTGCGCATCCCGCGTTCCCATTCCCACGACTGATACCAGCTGCCGTCGAATGCGAGGTGGTAGGCCGGATCGACGTACTGGAACTGGTGGTCGACGAACTCGTACCCGCGCGCGAACAGGATCGCCGGCAGGCGCAGTGCGAATGCGATCAGCAGGAACGTGCCGAGCGACAACGGCTCGATCCGGGTGCACCAAGCCGCCGTTCGGCGCAGCCCGTCGATCACGGCAGCTCGCTCGCGGTGCGGGCGGCGACGAGTTGGCCCGGACGGTGATGCAGCACGTGCACGATGCACAACAACGTGCCGAACGCCGCGAACGTGACCGTGCCGCGCGCGAGCAGGACGTTGCCGAGTTCGCGTCCGACGACGCCCTTCGCGGTCAGCGAACCGGCCGCGAAGACCGCCAGCAGCAGCAGCAAGACGACCGGGTCGCGGCGACGGAACAGCCAGTCGGCCACGCAGAACGCGGTTCCGAACAGCAGCACGCAGAAGTGCGACTTGCTGCTCATCGGCGACAGCAACACCATGCCGCACGCGATCGCCGACGCCTGCCCGAAGCGTTGGAACGCCGCGTCGCCGGGCGACAGCGCCACGTTCGCGCGCGTGCGCGACGCGACCGCGAGCAGTGCCACGACGACGAGTTGCATGACGACGATCACGGCGCGGCGGCCG
>JAEYTU010000706.1 GCA_023433825.1 Planctomycetota bacterium | reverse complement strand
TCAGGTCGGCGTCGCGATGCAGGCGCGGCACGCCGAGGCGGCCGCTCAGCATCGAGCCGAGAAACGGCAGGTCGGCCGCGGCTTCGTAGGCGACGCCGGGAACGAGCAGCACCAGCACCGGCTGGGTCATCGCGGTGGGCGAGCTGCGGGCGCGTGACGCGCGCCGAGCATTCGTGCGATCTCCAGGTACGCGCGACGGGGGCGGCCGTTGCCGGCGAGCAGTCCGAACGCGTCGCTGCGGTCGATGGCCGTGCCGAGCACGACGCCACGGATCGCCGGTGTCGTCGCCGCGAACCGCAGGATCGTCGCGAGGAAATGCCACTGGCCGAGTTCGCCGCCGCACGTGTGCGGCCCGGCGCCGGCGTCGAGGACTCGCACCGGGCGGTCGCCGGGGACGCGTTCGCACCAGCGCGCGAGCGTCGCGAGGTGGGCCTCGATCTCGGCGAGCGGGCGGCCGCCGACGTGCACGGCGAAGCCGACCACGTCGACCGGCGAGTCGTCGGCCTTCAGCCGTCGGTACAGCTCCTCGCCATGCGGGCCGGTCGCGTCGAGCGCGACGGCGACGCGCACCGCGGGATTCGCCTGGCGACTCTCGCGCGCGGCGCGGTGGATCGTCTCGGACCATTCGTCGAGCGTGCCGGGCCGCACGAGCTGGCGTGCGAGTTCGCCGAAGGGACCGGTGAACAGGATCGACAGGTCGGGCGCGAGTCGCTCGGCGCACAGCCACTGCGTCTTCGCCATCGCGGCGCCGAGTTCGACGAGGTCGGCGGCCGGCACGACCCGATAGATCCGCGCCGGTCGAACCGAGGCGACGATCGTCAGGCCGCGGTCGCGCAGTGTCTGCAGTTCGCGCGCGACGCGTTCGACGGTCGCGTCGTCGCGGAACAGCTCGGGGTCGACGTCGACGACCAGGTGGTCGATGCCGAGGCTTTGCAGGCGTTGCTGCAGCTCGACGGTCTCGGATCCGGCCAGTTGTGGCCACGCGATCCGCACGCCGACTTCCAACCGCGCCGCGTCGGCGAGCGGCACCGTCGGCGCATTGCCGCGATAGCTGTCGACTCGGAACGACGCCGCCGGTGCGGCGAGTGCGAGCACGCTCAGCAGCGCCGTCGCGACGAACGCGGCGACCAGCAGCACGAGGCCGTGCGTGAAACGGAAGTGCAGACACAGCGGCAATGCGATCGGCAGGTGCAACCAGATCGGCAGCGAGTCGGCGTCGCGATGCCCGACCCACGTCTGCAGCGCCGTGTGCGTCGCCGTCAGCGTGGCACCGAGGGAGCCGAAGTCGGCGCCGCCGACGTCCTGCGCGGCGCGGACCGCGTAGATGCCGGCCAGCGTCGTGTTGAAGACGAAGATCGGCGCGTGCAGCAGCTTCGCGAGGAAGTGCTGATCACGCAGTGTCATCACGTTCGACCATGTGATCGCGATGGTCAGCGCCGGCAGCGCGACGCCGATCGGTTTCCAGGCGCCGTAGCCGTGCAGATCGCACAGCGCGGTGACGGCGAGCACCGGCGGCAGCAGCAGTCCGGCGACGAACGTCCACGCGCGGTGCGCGACGCCGTGTTCCTGGATCCGGAGCGTCGACGTCGCGGCCGCCCACAGGCAGAGGGCGGTCGTGAAGCCGATCAGCACCAGGTACAGGACGAACGGCGCGCTCATCGTGGCTGGACCTTTCGACACGAGCGGCCCTTCCACTCCAGCCGAACCTCCGACCCCGCCGGAGCTACCCCTCTCCCGCGCAAAGTGAAACGAAGGTGCCTGGCACCTTCGTTTCACTTTCTCCGGCGAAGTGAAACAAAGGTGCCAGGCACTTTCGTGTCAGTTTCAGTCGAAGCGGCGGGGGGCGAACAGGCCGGCGGCCGGGTGCTCGGCGCGGCCGGCCAGGATCTGCTCGGCGACCAGCTTTCCGCCGAGGAACGCGAAGCTGAGCCCGTAGCCGTTGAACGCCAGCAAGACGAACGTCCCCGGCCGACCCGGCAGCGCGCCGACCAGCGGCAGGGCGTCGGGCGTCCCGGCCATGATCCCGGTCCACACCGCGTCGAACGCGACCCCGTCCAGCGTCGGGAAGTGCCGCTTCACGTAGCGCAGCAGGTTCGCCGTGACCGCCGGGTTCGCCGTGTCGTCGTCGAGGACGCCGACCTCCTCGCCAGGCACCGACCACCGCATCCCACCGATCACGAACCGCCGCCCGTGCACGCGGAAGTACTCGTAGCAGAAGTGACTCGACATCGCCCGGTCGCCGAACGGCGCCAGCAGCGCGTCCTCGAGCGGCGCACTGGCGAGGACCTGACCGCGGAACGGGAACACGTGCCGCGCGAGATACCCGCTGTCGTCCAGCTCACGCGCGAGCGTCGACGTGCAATGCAGCACGACTTGCGCCGCGATCTCCGCACCGTCGGCGAGCGTGATCCGATACCCGTCGCCATCGCGCGCGACCGCGCGCACGGCCCGCCGTTCGTGGATCGACGCACCGGCGGAACGCGCCGCGCGCGCCAGCCCACGCACCATCGCCACCGGCTGCACGATCGCCTCGGCCGGCAGCTCGAGTGCGCCGTGGAACATCCGCACCGGCAGTCGCGCCTCGACGTCCGCCGCCGACCACAGCCGATGATCGACACCTTCCGCCGTCAACAGCGCCGATGACTCGCGCAGCTCCTCCGCCTCGTGCTCGGTCTCGGCGAAGCGCAGCCCGCCGCCGGTGCGCCACTCGGCGTCCGGGATCGCCGCTTCGATCTCGGCGCGCATCGCCGCGTGGTTGTCCTCGATGAAGCGGAACAACATCCGTGCGCGCTCGGCGCCGAACTGACCGACGACGCGGTTGTAGTGCTCGCCGAGCCCGAGCAGCACCTGGCCGTCGTTGCGGCCACTCGCGCGGCTCGCGACCTGCCGCGCCTCGAGCACGACCGGCGCCGCACCGGAACCCGCGAGATGCAGCGCCGCCGAGATGCCGGCGATGCCGCCGCCGATCACGACG
>JAEYTU010000699.1 GCA_023433825.1 Planctomycetota bacterium | reverse complement strand
TCCTTGAGCCGTCGCAGTAGTCGGGTTGGGCTGTAGACCAGCAGCGCCGCCGAGGCATGCGCGCCGACGGCGGAGATCGCGAGGAGCAGGATCGAGAGGGCGAGGAGCCAGGGACTGAAGGCTCCCTCGGCCAGAGCGCCCTCGATCGCCAAAACGCCCTCGATCGCCAAAACGCCCTCGATCAGAGGAGCGAAGCCTTCGGTCGTCGGCATGTCAGCGCAGGAGGGCGACCGGACGGCAGGAAGGTCGGGAGTCTGATTCGTTCACGAAGCGCGGGAGCATACTTCGATCCGACGAGCGGGCCAGCGGGTCGGATCGGGCCGATCGGAACGGGGGTTCCCGCGCCTTCGGCCGGGTCGGGCCGGCGCGATCAACTCCCGGTGTCGATCGAGAACCGGCTGCGGCCCGACGCCTTGCTCGCGTACAGGGCCTGATCGGCGCGGGCGAGGACGCTCTCGACGGTCTCCTCCGGACCGTTCGCGCTGGCCAGTCCGAGCGAGATGCTGAGCGGGAGCCGCGTCGCTTCGCCCGCCTCCTGCACGGCCGCCGCGAGTCGCGCCGCGAGCAGCGAGGCCTCCTCCAGCGCCGTGTCGGGCAGCACGACGAGGAACTCCTCGCCGCCGTACCGGCAGATCACGTCGGACTTTCGAAGCGTTCGCCGCAGCACTGCCGCCGTGTGGCGCAGCGCGCGATCGCCGGCGAGGTGGCCGAGCGAGTCGTTCAGCTTCTTGAACTCGTCCATGTCGACCATGACGACCGAGATCGGCGCGGCCGTGCGGTTGCGCGCGGCGAGTTGCTGCGACAGGAACGCGAGGCCGACGTTCCGCGTCGCGAGTCGGGTCAGCGGATCGGTCAGCGCGAAGCGTTCGGCGCGTTCGCAGCGACGCCGCAAGCGAAGGTTCTCGAGCAGGATCTGCGTCGTGCCTGCCAAGGCCTCGACGCCGGTTCGATCGGTGACGACCTCGATCCGGCGGCCCGACCACGCCCGGTCGACCATCAAGAACGACGCGTTCGGACCGTCGAACGTGACCTTGACGACCATCGCGTCCGACGCGCCGAGCGCGCCGAGCAGCCCGTCCTCGCCGACGTCGTCGAGGCTCAGGACCTGCGCCTGTCCCGACAACGCCGCTTTCAGCACGGCCTGCTCGTCGGGGTTCGGCCGGATCCGGAACGGCGGGCGCAGGGCGCGCGAGAAGTCGGTCTTCGACCGGACCAGCAACTGGCCACCGGTCGGGTGCCACCGCACGAGGTGGGCGCGATCGAAGCCGAGGTAGCGGACGGCGGCGATCGTCGCCGCGGCCGTCACGGTTCGGGAGCGCGCACCGTCGGTCGATTCGAGAAGCCGAAGCACCATCTCCAGCGGCGGGCCTTCGCGGCGAATCGGGAACAGCGCCGGCGCCGGCGCGCGGAATCGATCGTCGTGGCACGGACCGCCGACGTCGAAGTCGAGCCCCAGCTTCTGCATCCGACGCCGGACCGCTTCACCGACGGCCTGGATGCTCTGCTGCGAGATCAAGCGCGACTCCGGGTCCTGGCCCGCCGCCGTCGGGTGACGGAACCCGGCCGCCACCGCGAGCTGGGTCGCCTCGGCGAGCAGTGGTCCGATGCCCGGACGCGCGAGGACCTGCAACGCCAACCGCTGCGCGATGACCGGACGCGGCCACCAGACCGGGTCGTGCAGCAGCCCGAGCAGATACGCCGTGCTCGGCTGCAGGCCGGACTCCTCCGCGGCGAGCAGTTCGGCCGCGGCGGCGGTGGCCAGCGAGTGCAGCCAGTACGTGCGGTGCGTCGTCGACGGGACCATCGGGACCGGCGCGACGTCGAACGCGCGCTTCAACGCCGTCGGACCGACCCAAGCCGTCAGCTCGGACAGATCGTGCGGCGGCGTCATGACCGAAGCGGATGCGACGGCGACGCGCAGGCAACGCAGCGAGGTCGCCGGGTCGAGCGACAGCAGGTCGAGCGCGTTCGGCTCGGCGCCGGTCTGCAGCGCGTGCGCGTGCACGATCGCGCGGACGTCCGGGAGACCGAACGGCGACGCGAGCGCAGCCACGGGCGGGTACAGGGTCTCCTGGGTGCGGCTCAAAGGTGGTGGTGTCCCGCGCCGGTCGACGGACGAGGAAGACCGAAGATCGGCAATGGGTGTCGCCGCGCTCAACCACTGTTCGGATCGTCACGTCGATCGCGTTTGGCCGGATCCTCCCGGGCCGATCGGGGTGTTTCCGGAGTGACGTCAAACGGTTCGGGACACGGTGGTTACGACAGCGAGCGAAACCGCTCGTAAGTTTTCCGTCGCACGCGGCCCACCGTTCGCTCATGGCCCGGCATGTCGGCTTGCGAAGTGCGAACGGTGGGCGCGGATCTGGCGATGGCTGTGGCAGCCGAGGCAGCGGCGGTCGGGGAATCCGCCGGCAACCTGTCCGCCGGCAATCTGATCGAGCAAGCCGTCGCCTATCTCGCGCTGCGAGGGGGCCCAAGTCCCGAGTTCGCCGGTGCGTCGGCCGCGGTCGATCCACGTGACGCCGTGGCGACGCGGCTGATGGACCAGTTCCGCCGGGACGGCGACCCCGAGACGTTCGACTGGCTGGTCCGGCTGACTCGCGATCACCTGCTCCGGCGCGCGCGCCGCCGCACGCGAGATCTCGGCGGGCGCGTCGATCCGGCCGAGGTCGTGCAGGACACGTTCGTCAACGTCTACCGCTACCCGGACCGGTTCGAGGCGCGCCGTCCGTCGGCGTTCCGGATCTGGTCGGCGACGATCCTCGACAACGTCGTTCGTCGGCAACTGCGGCGCCGGCGCAACTCGTGTGGGATGCAGCTCCGGTCGGCCGAGGAGCTGAGTCGCGAACCCGATCCGCACGAACGCGGACCCGAAGCGCAAGCGATCCAAGGCGAGGACCGCCGCGAGGCCGGGCTCGTCTACCTCGTGTTCTTGCAGCTCTATCTGTCGGCGTTCACGGCGCTCGGCGACCGTGAGCGGTACGTGCTCGAGATGGTCGAGGTGCGCGGTCTCCGCTACCAGGAACTCGCCGGCCACCTCGGGCTGCGTCCCGAAGCCCTGAAGATGGTCGTCTTCCGCGCGCGCCGCAGGATCTTCGATCGCGTCCGCGCGATGCTGCCAGCGACGACCAGCGCCAGCGAGCTGCACCGGACCGCGCGCGGTCATTGAGAGCACGGCGCCGCGAGCGCAGCCTTCTCCGTCGCGGCGCAACCGTGTCTGCTGACCGGCCATGGCCACGCGCACCGAGGTCGATCGCCTTCTCGTCCACTGCTCGGAACTCGTTCCGCTGACCGACGGCCCGGCGACCGGTGCGCGCCGGGGGGCAGCGATGGGCGTCGTGACGACGATCCGTGACGGTGCCGTCGCGATCACGAACGGGCGGATCGTCGCCGTCGGAACGTCGACCGAACTGCTCGCGCGGTATCGCGCCGCCGACGTGATCGACTTGTCGGGCTTCGTCGTCACGCCGGGGTTCGTCGACGCACACACGCACCCGGTCTTCGCCGGAACGCGCGAGGACGAGTTCCACCGCCGCTGCGCCGGCGCCGACTACATGGCGATCGCCGCGGCCGGGGGCGGGATCCTGAAGTCGGTCCGCCAACTTCGCGAGGCGACGGAGGCCGAACTCGCGGCGCGCGTCCGCGATCACTTCGACGCGTTCCTGCGGCTCGGGACGACGACGATCGAAGCGAAAAGCGGGTACGGCCTGTCGACCGCCGACGAACGGAAGAGTCTCCGTGCGCTGGCCGCCGCGGAGGCCGGGCACCCGCTGACCGTGCGGCGCACGTTCCTCGGTGCGCACGAGTTCCCGCCGGAGTATCGCGACGATCGCGAGGCCTACGTCCGGTTGTTGATCGACGAGATGCTGCCGGCCGTGCGCGGCCTGGCGACGTCGTGCGACGTGTTCGCCGAGCCGAAGGTCTTCGACCGTTCGCAGACGATCCGGATCCTGTCGGCCGCGCGCGCCGAGGGGATGCGGCTCCGGCTGCACGCCGACGAGATCGAGCCGATGGGCGGCGCCGAACTCGCCGTCGAGATGCGCGCCGACTCGGCCGACCATCTGGCGCAAGTGTCGGAACGCGGAATCGACGCGCTCGCGGCGTCGAACACGGTCGCGATCCTGCTGCCCGGCACGTCGTTCCTGCTGCGCAAGCAGAAGCACGCGCCGGCGCGCGCGCTGCTCGATCGCGGGTGTGCGGTTGCATTGGCGACCGACTTCAACCCGGGGTCGTGCACGCTGCAGTCGGTGCCGCTGTTGCTCTCGCTCGCGTGCGTGCTGCTGCAGATGACGCCGCAGGAGTGCATCCACGCCGTGACGATCAACGCTGCCGCGTCGTTGCAGCTCGATGCCGAGATCGGCACGCTGCACGCCGGCAAACGCGCCGATCTCGTCGCACTCGACCTGCCGTCGTTCGAGGGGCTCGGCTACGTGTTCGGCGGCAATCCGGTCGCGATGACGATCAAGGACGGTCGGGTCGTCGCGACCAACACCTGCGAACTCGACACGTGAGGATCCGACGCAAATGAAGCTGCTCGAGTTCGTCCCGAACTTCTCCGAGGGCCGCGACGCGGCCAAGGTCGATGCCCTGGTCGCCGCGATGACGGCGATCGACGGCGCGGTCTGCCTCGCACGCGAACTGGACGCCGCGCACCACCGCAGCGTCGTGACGTTCGCCGGTCCGCCGCACGCCGTCGCGGAGGCGGCGTTCCGGGGCGTCGTCGAGGCGATGGCGCGGATCGACCTTCGGTCGCACGTCGGCGAGCACAAGCGAATGGGGGCGATGGACGTCTGCCCGTTCGTCCCGCTCGGCTCGGCGACGATGGACGACGCCGTCGCGACCGCGCACGCCGTCGGCGAGCGGATCGGCCGTGAGCTGCCGTTGCCGGTGTTCCTGTACGCGAACGCCGCGCGACGGCCCTCGCGCGCGATCCTCGGCAACTTCCGCAACAAGCAGTTCGAGGGGCTCTGCGAGCTGGTCGGAAAGGAGCCGGAGTACGAGCCCGACTTCGGACCTGCGCGCATGCACCCGACGGCCGGCGCCGTCGCGGTCGGCGCTCGCAAGTTCCTGATCGCCTACAACGTCAACCTCGCCGGAACCGACGTCGACGTCGCGAAGCGGATCGCGAAGCAGGTCCGCGAGAAGGATGGGGGGCTGCCGAAGGTCCAGGCGATGGGGTTCCTGCTCGACGACCGCGCGCAGACGCAGGTCAGCATGAACCTGCTCGACTTCGAGACGACGTCGGTGCGCCGCGTCTTCGACGAGGTCGCGCGGTTGGCGCAGGCCGAAGGCGCGACGATCGTCGAGTCCGAGCTGGTCGGGCTGATTCCGGCTGCGGCGATCGACGCGGCGACGGCGCGCCACGTGCGGCTGCGCGACTTCGACGCGAGCAAGCAGGTCGTCGAGGAACGACTCCGCGCGTCCGGCATCGGCTGAAACCCGCCGCTGCGGCCGCCGCGCGCTACCGCAGCGTGACCGGCACGTCCATCGCGCGGTGCTGTCCGGTCGTCGCGTCGAACCGCAACACGCGCAGCGTCACGCGATCGCCGATCCGTCGTCGACCGAGCATCGAGCGCAGGTCGTTCTCGTCGTCGATGCCGTCGCCGTCGATCGCGACGATCACGTCGCCGCGGATCGTCCCGTCGGCCGTCAGCGGCGCCGGGATCAGCCCGGCGGTGGCCGCCGCCGAATCGGGCAGCACGCGGCGGATCGCGACGCCCCGCGTGTAGCCGAAATGCTGCGGCACCGACGCCGGCTCCATCTCGATCCCGAGGATCGGGCGCCCGCGGACGACGCCGGGTCCGTCGGGGTCGCGCAGCAGGGCCGTCACGACTTCGTTGATCCGATCGACCGGCACCGCGAATCCGATCCCGGCACTCGCGCCGGTCGGGCTGTAGATCGCCGTGTTCATGCCGATCAGCCGGCCGGCACTGTCGAGAAGCGGTCCGCCGGAGTTGCCTGGGTTGATCGCCGCGTCGACCTGGATCAGTCCCGACAGCGTCGGGCCGCGATCGGCGCGGACGGCTCGGTTCAACGCGCTGACGATCCCGGTCGTCAGCGACTGGTCGAGACCGAACGGGTTGCCGATCGCGAACACCGACTGGCCGACCTTCAGGTCGTGCGCCGAACCGATCGGCAGCGTTCGCAGTCCGCTCGGCGGCGCCGCGAGTCGCAGGATCGCGATGTCCTGCTCCTGTTGCCCGGCGACGAAATAGGCCTCGTAGTCCTTGCCGTCGGCCAGCCGCACGCGCAGCGTCAGTCGCGCGCGCGTGCCGCCGGCGAGGCGGTCCTCGAAGCCGCGCACGACGTGGTAGTTCGTCACGATGACGCCGCTCTCGTCCCAGACGAACCCGCTGCCGGTGCCCTGCGGGTGACGGTCGCCGCCGTACGTCCCGCTCGCCATCGCGATCTCGGTCGTGATGTGCACGACAGCCGGCGCGCAGTTCTCGAACAACGCGACGGTCGTTCGCTCGAACTCGCTGAGATCGCCCCGCGCCGTGATCGACTTCGGCTGCGCGTCGAACACCGGCGCGCGTTGGAAGCTGCGCTCGTAGACGAGGTACGCACCGAGCGCGAACGCCGCCCCGGCCAGGAACAGCGGGAACGCGGACGGGCGTCGCGGCGGGATGGCGGCAGGATCGGTCATGGGCCGGTAGTGCCGCGATTCCTCGCGTGGCGCAAAGGTTGTCGGGGTGCGTTCATTGGCAATGGCCGTTAGCCGACGGTACCGCGAGCGGCACGGTAGGCCCCAGCAGGCACTGTCCCATCGCGGCCCGCGATGT
>JAEYTU010000681.1 GCA_023433825.1 Planctomycetota bacterium | reverse complement strand
AGCGACACGAGCGCGAGCACGACGACGACACCCGTGAGATACCCCGCCGACCCGTCCCGAAGCGGCGCCGTCGCCGCGACGACCCCGGCGAGGAACCCCGGCACGACGTACGACCGCAGCCCGATCCGCCATTCGAACGACTCGATCCCGGCGCCGAACACGAGCCGATGCGCCGGCTCGAGGGTCTGGAACACTTCGTCGGGCCAGAACAGGTTCGGCGACGCGAGTGCGAACCCGACGCGCAACGCGCCCGCGACCAGGAGGACGGCGAGCCACGTGGACGGGCGCAGCAGAGGGGACGACATCGTGGCTTCCGCGTTCGACAAGGCGTCGCTATCTTGCCGCGCCTTCGCGATGGATCGCTTCCTTTGTGTCCTGGCTTGGCTGTGCTTGGCGTTGCCGCTCGACGTGCTCGCCTGCTGGTGCCACTGCCACGACGCCGACGCGACGGTGCTGACGACCGCGAACGCGACCGACGCGCACGCGGACCTCGTCTCCCTCGCCGACCCCGAGCCGACGCTCGACGCCGGCTGCGACTGCGATCACGCGACGACCGAACGCGCGGCGCTGCCGCCGCGCGTCGAGGGCGGGACCGAGTTCGGCGCCGCGCCACTCGTCCTCGCGTTGCCGGTCGTCGAGTTCGCGCAGCCGTCGCCGGCGCCGGCGCCGATCGCGCACCCGGCCTCCGATCCGCCGCCGCCCTGGCGACACGCTTCGCGCACGACCGTCCTGCTGCTCTGACCCAAGCCGCGACTGCCCGGCGACGGCGACACCGCCGTCGCGCCCTAGGGCACGCGGTCCGTCCTGCGTGCCGATCCGCGTCGATCTCGCAGGAGCGTTCCGTTGTCGAAAGCCGATCCCTCGCGCCACCGCCGTCGCGCGCACCGCCAGTCCCCGCGCGCCGTCGTCGCGTGCCTCGCGTTCACGGCGACCGCGTGCGTCGCCTACGAACCGGCGCCGCTCCGACCGGTCGAAGTTCTCGCCGCCGCCGACCTCGCCCGCGAACGCGCACCCGACATCGCACCGAACGCCGAAGGCACGCTCGAAGCGCTCGTCGAACGCCTCGAAACGGCCGATCCCGAACTGCGCCGCGTCCGCGCGCGCCTCGCGATCGCCGACGCCGTCGCCGCGCATCGGACGCCGCTCGCGAATCCAACACTGACCGCCGGCCCGCTGTGGCTCGCCGGCGGCGGCATCGACGGCAGCGACCAACTCGGGCTCGAAGCGGCGCTCGGTCTGCTCGTTCCGCTCGGATCCGTCCGTAGTGCGACCGACGCACTGCACTCAGCACAGGCGCAACTCGCGCACGTCGAGGCGATCGCCGCATACCGCGACGCCTACCTCGCGCTGCGCCGCGACGCGCTGACGCTGGCGGCCGCCGCGACCGCACTGGCGACGACCGCCGACCTCGCGACGCTCGCCGAACAGAACCTGCTGCAGACGCGCCGGCTCGCCGACGCCGGCGTCGCGTCGGCGACCGACGTTCGGCTGTCGGCGCTCGAGGCCGCACGCGCGTCCGCCGCGACGCTCGCGGCACGCGAACGCGAGTTCGACGCCCGCACGGCGCTCGCACGCCGACTCGGCCTCGCGACGCATCGGATCGACGCGTCGCTGACCGTGCCTTCGCCCGACCTGCCCGACGTCGTCCCCGACCCGGCGACGCTGCGCGGGGCGCTGCTGCGCGAACGTGGCGACCTGGCCGTTCTGCGGCTCCGTCACACCGTGGCCGAAGCTCGTCTCGCGCTGGAGATCGAGCGGCAGTGGCCGTCGATCGCGATCGGTCCAAGCTACGAACGCGAGAGCGACCAGCACCGCTACGGCCTCGGGATCGGGATCGAGCTGCCCTTGTTCGATCGCAACCAGCAGGCGATCGCCCGCGCCCGCGCCGAGCGCGACGCCGCGCGCGTCGACTACGAGACCGCGATGACCGACGCACTGCACGACGTCGAGACGGCGCGAACGCGGGTCGCGCTGCGCGCCGCGCGCGTCGCCGCGATCACGAACGAACTGGTCCCCGCCGCGAACGCCGCCGCGACCGCGCTCGAAGCGGCCGTCGCCGCCGGCGCCGCCGACGGCCTCGCGTTGCTCGAAGCCGCGCGCGCGCAGCGCACCGCACGCCTCGACGAAGTCCTCGCCGCCGCCGATCTGGCCGCCGCCTACGCCGACCTCGAAGCCGCGACCGGCGCGCCACTGCTGCGCTTCCGCGGCGAACCCGCACGAACCCTGACCCCGCTCCCGTCGCCGAAGGAGTCCTCGCGATGAAATCTGCACTGATCCCGCTCGCCGGTGGCCTGTTGCTCGGCGCCGTCGCCATGGGCATCGGCTGGTTCGCCGCGCGTCAGACGATGCCGGCCGCACACGAAGAGGAGGCGGCGCACGAGGAGGAGGACGGCGAACTCCACCTCGAACCCGAGACGCTGGCGAACCTCGGTGTCGTCGTCGAACCGATCGCGACGACGACGTTCGTCCGTTCGCGCGAACTCGCCGCCGTCGTCGTCGACGCGCCGCTGTCGACGCGTCCGTTGGCGGCACCGTGGAGCGGCATCGTCGAGACCGTGCACGTCGGCGACGGCGGTCGAGTCGCCGCCGGCGCGCCGGTCGTCACGCTGCTGCGCGACGCGATCCCGCCGGCGCCGTTGTCACGAACGTCCGAGATCCTGGCACCCCTCGCCGAACGGCTGCACGAAGGCGTCGCCGTGTTGCGGAC
>JAEYTU010000554.1 GCA_023433825.1 Planctomycetota bacterium | reverse complement strand
TCACCTGGTCGCGCCGGTCGTCGACGGGTGCGACGGGCGATTCCTGCTCGGCTTCGCGGCGGCGTCGGGGACGGCGTTCCCCGGCAAGCTGCTGTCGCCGCGCGGCACCGAGGTGCGCGCGATTCGGATCGACTGGCAGCCGAACGCGTCGGCGTCGCCGATCGGTGCGTCGCGGATCTGGTACTCGCGCGTGAATCGCGTGACGAAGCCCGAGGGGATCGCGCTCGACGTGTCGACGCGTTCGCACTGGGCGATGACGCTGTCCGACACCGACGCGAATGGTTGCACGGTGCAGCGGTTCGGCGGGACCGGCGGGCGGCTGGCGACGCATTCGATCGCCGATGGTGGGTCGGTCGCGTCGGCGATCACGTCGGCGCTCCCGGTGTACGACGCGGCCGACGACCAGTTCGCCGTGCTGTTCCGCCAGTCGGGCGTCTTGAAGAGCGGGCGTCTGACGTACCCGGCGCTGCCGGCGCCGAGCACGTTCGGTGATGCGTGCAGCCCGGCGGCGATCGCAGGCGAGGGCAAGTTCCGGATCGGCTCGACGTTCGCGGCGATCCGCGCGACGAACGCGCCGGCGAACTCCGGGATGTTCTGCGCGATCTCGGTGCAGTCGGCGGCGCTGCCGCTGGCGTGGTTCGGCATCGCGGGTGGTTGCACGCTGCTGGTCGACCCGAGTCCATCGGTGTTCGTCGGCGCGTTCGCGCTGAACGCCGACAACGGCGGCACCGCGCGGTTCGTTCTGCCGATCCCCGAGGCCGTCCCGCCGGTCGACATCTTCGCGCAGTACCTGCACCTCGACGCGGTGAACGCAACGATGGCGACGACGCGGGGGCTGCGGATTCCGCTGCGGTGAAACGTTGGTGCCAGGCACCTTCGTGTCACTTCGCCGGAGAAAGTGAAACGAAAGTGCCTGGCACCTTCGTTTCACTTCCCCCGACAAAGTTTCGACGTCGGCAGAAAGTGCGCGGCGCGAACTTCCCACCCCGCGCAGCGAGCGCATGATGCGCGGCCGCACCACCGAGATGGACGAGCCGCACGACATCCACGCCGCACCCGACCCCGTCGCCGCCGTCGTCGAACGGCAATTCGGGTTCGCCGCACTGCGACCGCTGCAACGCGAGGCGATCGACGCCGCGCTCGCCGGGCGCGATCTGCTGACCGTGCTCCCGACCGGCGGCGGCAAGTCGCTGTGCTACCAAGCACCGCCGCTCGTCACCGGCAAGCTGACCGTCGTCGTCAGCCCGCTGATCGCGCTGATGCAGGACCAGGTCGACGGCCTCCGGATCCACGGCTACCCGGCCGCCGCGCTGCATTCGAACGTCGACGCCGCCACGCGCGACCGCGTCGTCCGCGACGTCGAAGCCGGGCGGTTGAAACTCCTCCTCGTCGCACCCGAACGCCTGCTCCTCGACGGCTTCCTGCGCTGGATCGCCGGCTGCGAAGTCGGCGCGATCGCGATCGACGAGGCGCACTGCATCAGCCAGTGGGGGCACGACTTCCGCCCCGAGTACCGCCGGCTCGCCGAACTGCGTCCGCGCTTCCCCGGCGTCCCGTTCCACGGCTACACGGCAACGGCCACGCCGCGCGTCCGCGAGGACATCGTCGCGCAGCTCGGCCTCGTCGACCCGGTCGTCCTCGTCGGCACGTTCGACCGTCCGAACCTGACCTACCGCGTGCTGCCGCGCGTCGATCGCTCGAAGCAAGTCCTCGAGGCGATCGGCCGCCATCCCGGCGCCGCCGCGATCGTCTACTGCCTGTCGCGCAAGGACACCGAAAGTCTCGCGCAGGACCTGAAGTCGGCCGGCGCCGTCGCCGCGCCGTACCACGCCGGCCTCGACGCCGCCGTGCGCACGCGCGTCAGCGAGGACTTCCGCGCCGATCGCCTCGACGTCGTCGTCGCGACGGTCGCATTCGGCATGGGGATCGACCGCGGTGACGTGCGGCTCGTCGTCCACGCCGCGATGCCGCGCAGCGTCGAGCACTACCAGCAGGAGACCGGGCGCGCCGGGCGCGACGGACTGCCGGCCGAATGTCTGCTGCTGTACTCCGGCGCCGACGCCGCGCGATGGGCGAGCCTCGTCGAACGCAGCGCGACCGAGTCCGGGATGGACGCGGCGACGCTCGCCGTGCAGATGGCGTTGCTGCAGCAGATGCAGCGGATCGCGCGCGGCTCGCGTTGCCGTCATCGCGTGCTCAGCGAGTACTTCGGCCAGGACTATCCGAAGTCGAACTGCGGCGCGTGCGACCTGTGTCTCGACGAACTGGCGCCGGTCGACGACGCGCACGTCGTCACGCAGAAGATCCTGTCTGCCGTCGCGCGGTGTGGGCAGCGCTACGGAACCGGCCACGTCGTCGACGTGCTGCGCGGGCGCAAGACCGCGAAGGTCGTCGATCGCGGCCACGATCGCATTCCGACGTTCGGCCTGCTCGGGGGGCTCTCGGCGCAGCGGCTCGCGAACTACGTCGACCAGCTCGTCGACGCCGGCGACCTCGCGCGCAGCACCGGCGAGTACCCGGTGTTGACGCTGACGCGGGCGTCGCTCGAAGTGCTGCGCGGCGAGCGCCGTGGCGAACTCGTCGAGCCGAAGTTCGCCGCCGCCGAG
>JAEYTU010000503.1 GCA_023433825.1 Planctomycetota bacterium | reverse complement strand
ATACTTTGCTATCCAAAGTTACGCAGCGAGGACGACGATGCAGGTGATCCGAGCAACCGCGATGGGGATGTGCTTCGGCGTGCGCGACGCATTGCAGACCGCGGCGACGACGGAGGCGCCCGAGGCGACGACGATCTACGGCGAACTCGTCCACAACGGCGAGGTGCGGCGCGGACTCGACGCACGCGGGTTTCGCCAGATCGACGAAGACGCGCGCGAGGCACCGATCGCGACGCGGCGCGTCTTGATCACGGCACATGGAATCGCCGACGCCGAACGAGCCCGACTGCGCGCACGCGGCCACGAGCTGATCGACACGACGTGTCCGCTCGTCAAGCGCGCGCACACGGCGGCGCTCGCGTTCGATCGCGAGGGTCGTCACGTCGTCGTCCTCGGGCGCCACGGCCACGTCGAGGTCCGCGGACTCGTCGGCGACCTGTCGGCGGCGACCGTCGTCGCGTCGCTCGACGACGTTCGAACGTGGCCGCACACGCGTCTCGGTGTCGTATGTCAGACGACGCCGGCCGAGTCGGACGCCGCGACGCTGTTCGGTGCGATCGTCGCAGCGAACCCGCGCGCCGAGGTCGCGTTCGCCGACACGATCTGCGAGCCGACGCGGCAGCGACAGAGCGCCATCGTCGCGCTGTCGGCGCAGGTCGACGTCGTCGTCGTCGTCGGCGGGCGCGGTTCCAACAACACGCGTCAATTGGTCCGAACCTGTGAAGCGCTCGGACGTCGCGTCGTTCACGTCGAGACCGCTGCCGACCTCGACGCAGCGTGGTTCGCAGGTTGCGACGTCGTGGGTTTGACTGCCGGAACGTCGACGACCGACGCGACGATCGACGCCGTCGAACGTGCGCTGCGCGCGTTCGAGGTGACGGCGCGGCCCGACGGGGGTGGTGTCGCTGCCTCGTCCCGAGGGCTACCGTGCGCCCCCTGACCTGCCCCGGTCACCGCGCTCGGAGTCCCATGCACCTTCTCACTCGAACCGTCCTCCACCGCGCCGTCCCTGCGTTCGCGGTCCTCGCACTCGTCTCCGGCATCCCCGCCCAGACCAGTCGGAACGTCGAACTGCTCGGCACGCTGCGCCCCAGCGACTCCGGCTTCAACGACATCTGGGGTTACGTGGCACCGGACGGACGCGAGTACGCGATCCTCGGCGGCCGCCAGAACACCTACGTCGTCGACTGCACGAACCCGCGCCAACCGGTCCTGCGCGGGACGTTCCCGTCGAACCTGTCGGGGTGGAGTTCGTCGACGTGGCGCGACATCCGCACCTACCGCAACTACGCCTACGTCGTGACCGAGGGCGGCGGCGGGATGCAGATCCTCGACCTCTCGAACCCGGACCAGCCGACCTACGTCCGCACGTTCACGCTGACTGGCTGGACCAACACGCACAACATCGCGATCGACACCGTGAACGGCCGCGCGTACCCGTGCGGCGCGAGCAACGTCGGCACCCCGGTCCTCGACATCGCGACCGACCCGGCCAATCCGACGCGCATCGCCGGCTACACGGCGCAGTACGTGCACGACCTGCACATCCAGAACGGGTTCGCGTTCCTCGCCGAGATCAATCGTTCGACGTTCCGCATCGTGGACGTCGCGAATCTGCCGACGATCACTTCGGTCGGCTCGATCGCCGTCTCGGCGTGTCACAACGCCTGGGCGACCCGTGACGATCGGTACGCGATCACGACGAGCGAGACGACGAACGGCAACGGCTATATCCGCGTCTTCGACATCGGCAACCGCGCGTCGCCGCAGTTGATCTCGTCGTACCGCACGGGCGCGACGAACACTTCGGTTCACAACGCCTACGTGCGTGATCGTGTGATCCACGCCGCGTACTACTCCGAGGGGTATCGCTGCGTCGATCTGTCGGACCCGATGCAGCCGCTCGAGCTCGGCTACTACGACACGCACACGTCGACCAGTGGCTACAACGGCGCGTGGGGCTGCTACGCGTTCCAGCCGTCGGGAACGATCTACATCAGCGACATCAGCAACGGACTGTTCGTCCTGAAGCCGAAGGGCGCGGTCGGGCGGTACGGCACGGCGACGGCCGGCACGGCCGGTGAACCGGCGATCCACGGATTCGGCGGCGCATTCCAAGGCAACGCGAACTTCGCACTCGAACTCGAGAACGCGCCGGCAAACGCGGCCGCCGTCCTCGTGATCGGCACCGCGCGCGCCGACCTGCCGATCCTCGGCATTCGCCTGAACGTCGACGTCTCGCTGCCGCACGCGATCCTGTCGGCGACGACGGATGCGAACGGCAAGCTGAAGGTTCCACTGCCGGTGCCGGCGTCGTCCGGACTCAGCGGCGACCTCGTCGCGCAGTTCGTCGTGCAGGACGCGAGCGGACCCGCGGGTCTGACGGCGACGCGAGGGTTGTCGTTCTCGGTGTTCGCGCGCTGAGGCGCGCCCCGGAAGGCACCCCAGCGGCCCAGCGATCCGACTCTCGGATCGCGGCCTGCACGACCGCGTGATCATCGTGTCGGCTCCAGCGGCCGCGTCGGTGACCAGCGGCCGCGGCTGATGTCCTGCCGCCCGGCGATTCCGCGGGATCTCCGCGCGATCGCTGCGGCTGGATCGCCGCCGACACCCCCTGCACGATGCGCCGATGCGTCGACCGCGTTCGGTCCCCGTCGAAGTCGGTCAGGAACTCTCGCTCGACGCGGACGCGTTCGGTGACGGTCCGGACGTCCTGTGCCGCGTCGACGACTACATCGTCTTCGTGGCGGGCGGCATCCCCGGCGAACGGCTCCGCGTCCGGATCACGTCGGCGGCGCGCAAGTTCGGGCGCGCGAGCCTGCTCCGCGTCGAACGCCCGTCGCCGCAGCGCGCGAAGCCGCGCTGTCGCCACTTCGGCCGGTGCGGTGGCTGCCAGCTCCAGCACGTCGACCCCGACCTGCAACGGCAGAGTCGCGCCGACCGGCTCGCGCGGACGCTGCGCCACACGCTCGGGCGCGACGTGCCGATCTCGGCGACGCTCGCGCCGAAGGAGTCCTACGGCCATCGGACGAAGCTCGCGCTCGCCGCCGGACTGCGCCGCGAAGGGCTCGTGACCGGGATGTTCGCGCTGCGCAGCCGCGAACTGATTGCGATCGAAGAGTGCCCAGCGCACGACCCGCTCGGTTTCGCGCTCGGACGGCGCGCGAGCGACGCGGCGAACGGCGCCGGCTTGGTCCCGTTCGACGTCCACACTGGGCACGGCGAACTGCGTGCGATCGTCGTTCGATCGGCGCCGGCGACCGGACAGACGGCGTTGACGTTCGTCATGCAGCGGACACCGCCGCCGCCGAGTCTGGTCGCCGAACTCGCGCCGCACGCGACGACGATCGCCTGGAACCGCAACGACGGACCACCGGAACGCCTGCTCGGCCGGCGCACGATCGTGCTGCACGGGCCGCCGCGGATCGCCGACCGGATCGCCGGGCTGCATCTCGCGACGTCGCCGGGCGCGTTCTTCCAGACGTCGGCGTTCGGCGCCGGCGCGCTCGTCGAGGCCGTTCGCGCGCGCGTCCCCGCCGCCCCGAACGCGACCGTCGTCGACCTGTACTGCGGCGGGGGGCTGCTCGGGCTCGCCGTCGCCGATCGCGTCGGCACCGTGATCGGCATCGAGGAGAACGAGGTCGGCGTCGAAGACGCGATCGCGTCGGCGAAGGCGAATCGCTTCACGAACACTCGCTTCGTCGCCGACCGCGTCGAGACCGGCATCACGGCGCTCGTCCGCGACCGCGTGCAACCCGGCGTCGTGCTGCTCGATCCGCCGCGTGCCGGTGCCGACCCGCGTGTCCTGGCCGCGATCGGCCGCGAGCTGGTCCCGAAGCGGATCGTCTACGTGTCGTGCGATCCGGCGGCGCTCGGGCGCGACGCCGCCGAGCTCGAGTCGTTCGGCTACGCACTGGCCGACGTGCAGCCGGTCGACATGTTCCCGCACACGCACCACGTCGAGGCGATCGCGACGTTCGACCGTCGCGTCGGCGGGACCGGCCCGACGCTCGCGGCGGCCAAGCGCCTGCTCGATCGGGCGCGCTTTACGCCTCCGAAGGACCGCCGTACCGTGCCCCCCCTTTTCCCCACTGTGTGACGAACCTCGTGACGACCCTCGAGAGCTACGTCGGCGGCCGCTGGCACGCCGGGTCCGGAGATTCCCTTCCGCTGTTCGATCCGACGACGGAGACCGAGATCGCGAAGGTCCATCAGGGCGGGATCGACTTCGCACAGGTGCTCGCACACGCGCGGAACGTCGGGCTGCCGGCACTGCGCGCGCTGACGTTCCCGCAGCGCGCAGCGCTGCTGAAGCAGCTCTCCGCGAAGCTGCACGAACACCGCGACGAACTGCTCGACCTCTCGACGCGCAACGGGGGCAGCACGCGCGGCGACGGCAAGTTCGACGTCGACGGCGCGACCGGCACGCTCGCGGCATACGCGTCGTTCGGCCGTGATCTCGGCGACCGTCCGTTCCTCGTCGACGGCGACGGGATCCAGCTCGGCCGCACCGCGCGGTTCCACGGGCAGCACGTCCTCGTCCCGCGGCCCGGCGTCGCGGTGCACGTCAACGCGTTCAACTTCCCGTGCTGGGGCATGGCCGAGAAGCTCGCCTGCGCGATCCTCGCCGGCGTGCCGGTCGTCGCGAAGGCCGGCACCGCGAGCGCGTGGATCGCCTGGCGAATGGCACAGATCGTCGTCGAGTCCGGCGTGCTGCCGGAGGGCGCGTTCCAGTTCCTCGCCGGCAGCGTGACGAAGCTGATCGATCACCTGGGGCCGATGGACACGGTCGCGTTCACCGGCTCGTCGCGCACCGGCGCGCTGATCCGCGGCAACGCCAACGTCGTCCAGCGCGGCGTCCGCGTGAACATCGAGGCCGACTCGCTGAACGCGACGATCCTCGGTCCCGATGCGGCGGCCGACAGCGAGACCTACGGGCTGTTCCTCGCGAACGTCGTGCTCGACATGACGCAGAAGGCCGGTCAGAAGTGCACGGCCGTTCGACGGATCCTCGTCCCGAGCGATCGCGTCGAGAGCGTCGTCGCCGAGCTCGCCGACCGCCTGTCCGGGATGACGGTCGGCGATCCGGCCGACGAACGGACGCGCGTCGGGCCGCTCGCCAGCCGCGCGCAGTTCGACAGCGTGACGGCCGGCATCACGGCGCTCGCGAAGGCGACGAAGGCGGCCTGCGGCGGCCCGTCGCGCGCGCACCCGCGCGGTTGGTTCGTCGCGCCGACGCTGATGGTCGCCGCTGACGCCCACGCACCGATCGTCCACGCCGACGAGGTCTTCGGACCGGTTGCGACCGTCCTGCCGTACGACGGGACGAGTGCCGCCGCGGCCGACGTGACGAATCTCGGCGGCGGCGGGCTCGTCGCAGCGGTCTACACCGACGACCGCGAATGGTGCGACGACGTCGTGCTCGGCATCGCACCGTGGCACGGGCGCGTCTGGACGACGAACGACAAGGTCGCCGCGCAGTCGCTGCCGCCCGGCATGGTGCTGCCGGCGACGATCCACGGCGGCCCCGGCCGCGCCGGCGGCGGCGAAGAACTCGGCGGACTCCGCGGCCTCGCGCCGTACCTGCAACGGACGGCTCTGCAGGGCTATCAGGGCTGGCTCGCGCGCAGCTTCGGCGCGCCGGGCAAGCCCGCCACCGAGTGACGCCAACGGAATCGATCGTGGCCGACGCGACGACAACTCCGGTCGGTCACCCAGCCGCCGCCGCTGCGTCGCGCGATCCACGCCTGCTCGTGCTGTTCGTCGCGGCGTCGCTGCTGGCCACGCTGCCGGCGTTCCTGCACCTGTCGGAGTCGGTCCGGCGCTGGTTCGTGCTCGGGCTCGTCGTCGCGTTTTGTTGGATCGGGACGCGCGAGTTCCGGCGCGTCGTCGCCGGCCGAATCCAGCTGCGGACCTACGTCCTGCTGCAGACCGCCATCGCGCTGTCGCTGATCTTCGCCGCGCACGGATACGGGCCGGTCAGCGTCGTGCTCGTGCCGCTCGCGACGCAGATCGCGACGTTGGCGCCGCCGCGGATCGGCTACCTCGTCGCCGGGCTGCTGACGCTCGGCAACGGAATCCCGTACGCACTACTCGACTTCGGCGGCACCGACGTGTTCGTCCCGATGCTGCTCGGATACGGGACCGCGATCTTCGCCGGGACACTGTTCGCCTACGTCCTGCGGCGCGCCGAGGAGGCGCGCGTGCGAATCGAGGAACTCGAA
>JAEYTU010000491.1 GCA_023433825.1 Planctomycetota bacterium | reverse complement strand
GCCGAAAGCGCGCGTCCCCGGTGCCGGTCAGGAAGAGTCGCAGTTCGTCGAGCGCGATCTTCCCGATCGGCGCGGGACCGGTGGCCTGCAGTCGCAGCCGCAGCGCAGCGACTGGCTGCCGCGTTCGGCCGAGACGGTCCGTGGCCTTGTCGGGCAACTGCGCGGCCGCGAGATCGCGCGCCGATCCGAGGTAGCGCGCTTCTGCGATCTCGAGCGGGAGCAGCGTGACGGCCATCGCCGTCCGGTACTCGCACGCCGTCTGCTGCCCGACGCCGAGGCCGCTGCGCAAACCGGTTCCGGCCGGGACGACGACGCCTTCGACGAGCGAGCCTTCGGTCCGATTCGGCTGCAACTGCACGACGACCGCCGACGGCGTCGGCGCGAGGTAGTGCGGATGCAGACTTTCGAGCAGGTGCTGCGTGAACCGCGGGAACTCGGCGTCGATCCGCAGTTGCACGCGCGCCGTCAGGAACGCGACGCCTTCGAGCAGCCGTTCGACGTAGGGGTCGGCGCAATCGAGGCCGTCGAGCCCGAGGCGCGCGGCGATCTTCGGGAACTCCTTGCCGAACTCGGCCCCCGACTCGCGCAGGAATGCGAGTTCGCGGTCGTAGTAGCGCAGGAGTCGCGGGTCCATCAGCGCTTGCCGTCGCCCGCGGCCGACTCGACGACGACGCCGCCGGTCTCGAGGTCGAGTTCCGTGCGGAGGAACATGTGCAACGGCAGCGGCTCCGCCCAGAGGTCGCCGCGGATCTCGAACGACACGGCGTGACGGTTCATCTGCTCGGGCTGCACGACGGCGCGGATTCGCAGCGTGTGCGGCAGCAGGCGCGGCTCGAACGCGACGATCGCGCGGCGGATCTGCTGCTCCATCTCGGCGACCGGCATCGTCGACGCCGTGAATCCGGTCAGGTGCGGCATCCCGTAGGCGAGGACCGACTTCGCGACGTGGTCGAGGCCTTCGAGTTGCTCGTCGGTCAGCGGGCGTCCGGCGCTCAACAACGCGCCGAGGTCGCGGATCACGCACTCGCGCAGCTTCTGCAGCGAGAGGACGCGGCGTTCGCGCGGTTCGCTGCGCTGCGTCGGCTCGTCGTCGAGCAACCGGTCGAGCAGCGCCGGCTGCAGCCGTTCCTTCGGCGTCAGTTCAGGCATCGCCGCCGCCCGCTGCGTCGCCGAGTCGCAGGGCGCGAACGCCGGTCAACGGCGCGTCGGACTCGCCGACCGACCACATGCGGAGGCCGAGGCCGACGTAACGGCCGGGCGCGACCTCGCGCCATTCGGTCGACTTCGCGAGCAGCAGCGCGGCGTCGGTCGACGCCTCGGTGCCGGGGTACCGCGTCGGCACGAGACCGGCAGCCGTGCCACCGTTCGTCCACGTGAACCAGACCGGCGTCCAGACGAGGTCGCGCAGATCGGTCGGCGGCTCGATCGCCATCGCCGCGATCCGTTCGAACGGGATCCATCGGTAGACGCCGTTGACGATCGCCTCGACGACCGGCCCGAGGCGCGCATCGACGTCGGCGATCCACGGGAACGCGTTCCCGTCGAGTTCTCCGGCCGTCGTCGGCGCCGCGTCGAACGCGCGTTCGCGCAGTGCGAGCGCCGCTGCGGCATTGCCGTCGGCGTCGCAGCGCAGCGCCTCGACGAGTTCGGCCAGCCACGCGGCGGGTTCGCCGAGGATCATCGGCGTCCGTCGCCCGGCGAAGACCTCGGCGCGCAGCTTCTCGCCGCGCAGCGCGTCGCCATACGTGCGCACCATCGGCTCTGCCTTCGGATCCATCTCGCCGACGACCTGCAACTGCGTCTGCGCGCGGTCGTAGCGGCCGAGCACGCACAGCAACTGGAACAGGAACGTCCGCAGCTTCGGATCGGAGGCGTTCTTGCGGACGTCTGCCTGGAGCGCGGCGAGCGCCTCCTCCAGTCGACCTTCGTGCAGCAGCGTCTCTGCGGTCATCGGCGCAACCTCGTCGAGCGTCGGCGTCGAACGTCAGGCATGGCGACGGGCACCGACGTGCGCCGTCGCCACGAGCCATCGGCATCCGCCGATGGCGTCCGCGGCGCTGTTCACGTCAGCGCGTGGTTCACGTCAGCGAGCGGTTCACTTCAGCGACTTGTTGGCCGGGATGTCCCAGCCAGCCTGGATCGCGCCGCCTTCCTTGCCGCCGTCCGCGCCCTGCGGTTGGTAGTCGATCTGGAACTGCGCGAAGTTCAGCACGACGTTCTCGGTGAACCGATCCTCGCCGCCCGAACCGCCGGTGCTGACCGCGGTGATCATCACGTTCTTGAACGTGTAGATCAGGTACGGCAGCGCCGTCTCGCCGGCCTTCAACACCGTCAGCTTCGCCTCGGGGAGCGGCTTGCCGTTGCAGCAGCGCTTGATCAACGCGGGCGTCGCCTTGTCGATCCACTTCGTCAGCGAGACGTCTTGCACGTTGACCTTGCCAGCACCGCCGCCGGTGCCCTGGTGCATCGTGCCGCTCTGACTGAGGCCCCACGAGAACGCGAGGATCTCGATCTGGTCCTTGTGATCGGCGTCCTGCGTCTCGCCTTTGATGTCGCCGAGATCGAGAAACATGTGAACGGCCATGGTCGCTTCCTTCTTTGGTCTGGGTCGGGAACGGGGTCGGTGTTGGGAGGTCGTCGGTCGGGGTTTCGGCGGTCACGGCGCACCGGGCGCGTCGAACGAACGGCCGATGGTGCGCGCGCGAACCGCGTGACAGGTCGAATCGCGTGGCCGGCGTCAGCCGGTCTTCTCGGACGGCAGCTTCGAGACGAGGCGCAGCGAGACGGTCAGGTTCTCGAGCTGATAGTGCGGGCGCAGGAAGAACTTCGACGAGTAGTACCCGGGGTTCCCCTCGACCTCGTCGACGACGACGGTCGCGGCCGCGAGCGGCTTGCGACACTTCGTCTCCTCACTGCTGTTCACCGGATCGCCGTCGACGTAGTCGAGGATCCAGTTCTGCAGCCACTTCTGCATCGCGTCGCGCGATTTGAAGGAGCCGACCTTGTCGCGAACGATGCACTTCAAGTAGTGCGCGAAGCGGCACGTCGAGAACAGGTACGGCAGCCGCGCTGCGAGGTTCGCGTTCGCCGTCGCGTCCTTGTCGGCGTACTCGGCCGGCTTCTGCAGCGACTGCGCGCCGATGAACGCGGCGAAGTCCGAGTTCTTCTTGTGCACGAGCGGCATGAATCCGTTCTTCGCGAGTTCGGCCTCGCGTCGATCGGTGATCGCGATCTCGGTCGGGCACTTCATGTCGACGCCGCCGTCGTCGGTCGGGAACGTGTGGCACGGAAGTCCTTCGACCGCGCCGCCCGACTCGACACCGCGGATCCGCGTGCACCAGCCGTACAGCTTGAACGCCCGCGTGATGTTGCGCGCCATCGCGTAGGCCGAGTTGGCCCAGCAGTACTTCGTGTGGTCGGCGCTGCCGGTGTCCTCCTCGAAGTCGAACTCCTCGACCGGGCTCGTCTTGCTGCCGTACGGCAGGCGCGCGAGGAAGCGCGGCATCGCGAGCCCGACGTAGCGAGAGTCCTCCGACTCACGCAGCGAACGCCATGGTGCGTACTCGGCGGTCTGGAAGATCTTGGTCAGGTCGCGCGGGTTCGCGAGTTCCTGCCACGAGTCCATCTGCATCGTCTTCGGATCGGCACCGGCGATGAACGGCGCGTGGCCGGCCGCCGCGATCTTCGCCATCTCGCCGAGCAGTTCGACGTCGGGTGGGCTGTGGTCGAAGTGGTAGTCACCGACCAGACAGCCGTACGGCTCGCCGCCCATCGTCCCGTACTCGGCTTCGTAGACGCGCTTGAAGATCGGGCTCTGGTCCCAGTTCGTGCCCTTGAACTTCTTCAGCGTCTTGTGAAGTTCCTTCTTCGAGACGTTGAAGACCTTGATCTTCAGCATCTCGTCGGTCTCGGTGTTGTTGACGAGGTAGTGCAGGCCTCGCCACGCGCCTTCGAGCGTCTGGAAGTCTTGGTTGTGCAGGATCAGGTTGACCTGCTCCGTCATCTTCCGATCGAGCTCGGCGATCAGCCCTTGGATCGTCTTGACGGCGTCCTCGGCGACGACGGCGCCCGAGCGTTCGAGCACTTGCTGCGCGAAGGTCCGCACGGCGTCGACGACGGCGCTCTTCGCCTCCTCCGTCTTCGGCTTCACGTACTTGACGAGAAGGCTCTCGAACTCGGTGTTCGTGCCGGTCTCGCCGGAGGAGGCGGCCGGGTTCTGCGATGCGTCGGTCATGACTGGCTCCGGAAGCGGCGGGAGTGGGCTGCAAGGATCACGTCGCGTCGTCCTTCGGCTTCGGTGCCGACGCGAGCGCCTGCAACAGCGCCGAGTCGCCGAGCGCCTTCGCGATCAGATCCTCGGCGTTGCTCTTCCCGTCGAGGTAGGTCAGCAGGCTCGCGAGTTGCTCGCGCGCCTTCAGGATGTCCTTCAGACCGTCGACCTTTCGCGCAACGGCCGCCGGCGAGAAGTCGTCCATGCTCTCGAACGTCAGGTCGACGGCGAGGTTGCCTTGCCCGGTCAATGCGTTCGGCACTTGGAACGCGACACGCGGTTTCATCGCCTTCAACCGCTCGTCGAAGTTGTCGACGTCGATCTCGAGGAACTTCCGCTGATCGACGCCAGGGAGTGCTTCGCTCGGGTTTCCCGACAGGTCGGCGAGCACACCCATCACGAACGGGAGCTGGATCTTCTTCTCCGAACCGTAGAGCTCGACGTCGTACGAGATCTCGACGCGCGAAGGCCGATTGCGGCCGATGAACTTCTGACTGGACGAGGACATGGACTCGGACTCCGGGTGGGAAAGAAGGCGCGGAGACTAGCAGGGCGGGGAACTGGGTCGTTGCCCCGCGGTGTGTGTTTCGCGATGCGGTGCGGCGTGCAGGCGGGCTGCGTTCGCAAGGTCAAATCGGTGCGACGGCGACACGTCAGTCGTCATCGTCGTCGCCTCCCTTCGCCGCCGCGTCGAGCTTGCCGCGCAGCAGTTCGGCCTGCTTGACGCCGTCCGGCGTCAGGTCGCGCAGGATCTCCAAGAAGTCCTTGTGGACGAGCCCGCGCGCGCGGCGCAGCAGCATCGGCAC
>JAEYTU010000474.1 GCA_023433825.1 Planctomycetota bacterium | reverse complement strand
GCGTTGACCAGCGGCGGGCCGTCGAGCAGACCACCGCCGAGCTGACCGCCGTCGAAGATGCCCTCCATCTTCGTCTTCCCATCGCCGTCGAAGTGGAACGCGAACGCGATGCTCCGCGCGACCGGATCGAGCTTGTCGAGCCCGAGCGCGTAGAGCACGACGAACAACGCGAACAGCAGCGTCATCATGTCGGCGAACGACACGACCCACCGCTCGTGGTTCTGGTGCTCTTCGTGTTTGTGCTTTCTGGCCATCGTCGATCAGGTCACTTGTGGCCCTTGCCGTGCGGTGCATGCCCACCGAGGTACACGGCGAGCCGGCTCTTCAACGCACCCGGCGCCATCCCCGACTGAATGCCGACGACCCCTTCGAGCGTCATCAATCGCAGCAGGTTCTCGTGCTCGAGCTGCCGCTTCAGCTTGAACGAGAACGGCAGCGCGACGCAGTTCGCGAAACCGACGCCATAGATCGTCGCGACGAACGCGACGGCGATGCCGGGACCGATCGTCTCCGGCTTGTCGAGGTTCGCCATGACGTGCATCAGTCCGAGAACGGCGCCGAGAACGCCGACCGTCGGCGCGAGCGCGCCCCACGTCTCCCAGAACTTCAGCGCGGCCTTCTCGTCTTCCTCGTGGATCATCATGTCCACGTCGATCGTCTCGCGGATCGCGTCGGCACTGCTGCCGTCGATCGCCAGCGTCAGACACTTCGTCAGGAACGGGTCGCCCTTGCCGCTGCTCGTGTACGACTCCAGCGCGAGCAGCCCCTCGCGCCGCGCGAGGTTCGCGAGCTCGAGGATCTTGTCCATCATTCCCTTGAAGTCGTGCTTCGGCGCGATGAAGCAGTTCTTCAAGTTCTTCATCGCGCGCTTGAAGTCGGGTCCCGGCGTCGCGACCAACGTCGCCCCGAGTGACCCGAGCACGACGATCATGAATGCAGGGCCACCGACCAGACTGCTGAGGTGACCGCCTTCGAGGATGTTGCCGCCGATGATGCCGATCACCGCGCACAGCAGCCCCAGGATCGTCATCAACTCCATCCGCTCGTCCTCCCTCGCCCTGCTGTGTCCGCCCGGGAATCGTCCGCCGACATGATCGGCACGAAGCGCGACGGCTTGAGCGCGCGCGCTGTCGCATTCCTCGACGACCGAGCTACTCTGCGCCGCGCCCCGCACCCCACACACGCCAGCAGGAGGCCGGATGGCGGCTCCCGGATCGTCCCCGTACTGGAATCCGAAGAACGAGACGCTGCCGAAGGAACGGCTGCGTGCTCTCCAACTGGAGAAGCTGAAGCGCCTCGTCGCGCGTGCCTACGAGACGAGTCCGTTCCACCGACGCCTGTACGAATCCGCATCGGTCGGTCCCGATTCGATCCGAACGCTCGACGACATCCGCCGACTGCCGTTCATGACGCGCGAGGACTGGATGGCGAACCAGGCCGCGAAGCCGCTGTTCGGCGACCTCGTGACGCGGCCGCGCGACGCCGCGATCCGCTACCACCTGACCTCGGGGACGTCCGGTCGGCAGCCGCTCCGCGTCCTCGACTCGCGCAAGGACTGGGCGTGGATCGCCGAGCAGTGGTGCTACGGCTTCTGGGGCTTCGGCGTCCGGCCGACCGACACCGTGTTCTTCGCGTTCTCGTACGGCTCGTTCATCGGCTTCTGGGGCGCTCACTACGCCTGCGAGAAGATCGGCTGCCTCGTCTTGCCGTCGGGCAACATGACGACCGAGGCGCGCGTCAAACAGCTCGTCGAGATGGAGGCGACCGTCGTCTGCGCGACGCCGACCTACGCGCTGCGCATGGGTCAGGCGGCACAGCAGATGGGGATCGACCTGCCCCGCGACGGCAAGGTCCGGCGCGTGATCGTGTCGGGCGAGCCCGCCGGTTCGATCCCAGCGACGAAGAAGATGATCGAGACGATGTGGGGCGCGAAGTGCGGCGACACGGCCGGCATGACGGAGATCGGGACGATCATGATCTTCGAGTGCGACCACCAACCGGGCGGCACGCACGTGATCGAGGATCACTTCATCGAGGAAGTGCTCGACCCGCAGACCGGCGAGCCGGTCCCCTACGGACAACCCGGCGAACGCGTCGTCACGTCGTTCGGCCGCGGGTTCATCCCGCTGATCCGGTACCGGACGAAGGACCTCGTCGTGAAGGTCCCCCACACGAACTGCGCGTGCGGTCGCACCGGCGACATCTTCGACGGCGGCATCCTCGGTCGTGTCGACGACATGAAGCTCGTCCGCGGGACCAACGTCTATCCGCGCGCCGTCGAGGCGATCGTTCGCGAACACGGCGAGGTCGAGGAGTTCCAGATCGTGCTGACGCGCGAGGCCGGCATCCGCGACGAGATCACGGTCAAGGTCGAACTTCGGTCGGACGCCCCAAACGATTGCTGGCCGCACCTTCACGACCGCCTCTGCAAAGATCTGGCGGACAATCACGAGGGCCTGCGATTCAACGTCGTGCGCGCGGCGAGTGGCGAACTGCCGAGGTTCGAATTGAAGGCGAAGCGACTGCAGGACCTCCGCAACGGCTGAGCGACAGGAGTCCATTTCGATGTCCGATGCCCGAACGAACGCGACCGACCTGCTCGGCAATCCATTGACCGACGACGAGCGTGAACTCCTCGCGCTCTATCACCGCCTCGCCGGACTGTCCGCACGCACCGACTTGGCACCGTGCGTGACCGCAAACGTCAAACAAGCACAGGTCCTGCTGTGGAACGTCTGCGTCGACCTCGACCTGCTCTACGAGGAGCCCGCCGAGGACTGATCTCGGGCCGGCTGGCACCGAGCGTCGGCTTTCCGCATGCTGCGCGAATGACCGCGAACCGCCCCGGACAGCCGAACCCCAACATCGTCGAACGCAATCCGGACGGCACGTTCACCAAAGAGACCCTTCAGCGCGCGATGAAGGCGATCAAGAAGCGCCTGAAGGTCACCCGGCTCGACGACGAATCTCGGCTCGGTCACGACCCGATGAGCCGCGGCGGTCGATCGAAGATCGTCGGCGTCGCGCCACCGAGCCAGTACCCGACCGAGGTCTGGCTCGCGCTGGTCGAGAAGGGCCGGCTGCGCAATGCCGGGCACGGCACCTACGAGATCGTCGACGTCGGCGACGGCACCTGACGCGTCACGGCCGACCGACGCGCGACGACGATCAGCGGAAACGTCGTCTCGCCGGCCGCGAAGACCGTCACGAACCAGTCGATGCGCGGCGTGCCGTCTTCGATCGGCGACGTCGGCGCGGCGTTCGGCGGAATCCAGAGGTCGATGGTGCCGGTACAGCACCACGGCTGCGTGACAGTCAGCGGCAGTTCGACTTCACGGACGACGATCGACTCCTCGAACAGCAGGACCTTCGCGACACCCTCGTCCTCGCGCCGCGTCCGCACGCACGCGAGGCGGACCGACGGGGCGAACGGGACGCGGCGCCGCCGCGCGGGGATCGGTCCGAGTTCGACCCGGAGTCGGAACGCGTCGCCGACCGCCAAGTCGGCGCGATCGACGAACGCCCGCAGCGGTGTCGCGCGCCGGCGAATGCGCAGGATCCCGCTGACCGACCACCACGCCGCGACGACGGCGACGACGACGTAGAGCACGAGCGCCGGCGTCGGCGGGCGTTCGCCGGCCAGCATCGCGTGGTCGACGCCGGACAGGATCGCGACGCCGGCCCACAGCGCGCCGACGACGGCTGCGAACCGTCCGGTCGCCGCCGGGAACGGAGCGAGCCGATGCCAACCGTCCGCCACGGCAACCGGCCGCGCGTCGCGCCAGCGCGTCCGCATCCGCGACGCCGAGATCGCGACCATCCACGCCAACGCGAACGACAACAGGACCAGCACGTACGGCGCCGACGTGACCTGACGCAGCAGGTATGCGTCGGTCGGATCGTCGGGGTCGACCCAGACCGTCGTCGCGAGGCCGACCGGATGCGAGGCGACGATCGTCTCGGCGAACTGCGCGTCGCCGGCCTGCATCAGCGGCGTCGCGTCGGTTGTCTCGTGGTCGGTTCCATCGACGCGGTAGGCGAGTCGCACGACGGGCCGACTGCTGCGCGTCACGCGATTCACCGAACTCCGATCCACGGTCTCGACGACGCGGCTCTCGACGACGACCGCGCGCACCGGGACGTGTGCGGTCAGGCGCCGGTGCTGGCGAACACCCAACGCAGTTCCGGCGACGAACAGCAACGTCGGGAACGCAGCCAGGAACACGAGGAAGAGGACGCGGACGGACTTCACGGTTGGCCGCGGATCACGACGTCCGCATACTCCCGCGCCCGATGGCGCTGACGTTGACGACCTGGATCACGATACCCCTGCTCGGCGGTGTCATCGGCTACGTCACGAACACGATCGCCGTGCGGATGATCTTCCGGCCGATCCGTCCGGTCCGGATCCTCGGCATCAAGATCCAAGGGCTGATCGGACGCCGGCAGCAGGACCTCGCGGAGAGCATCGGACGCGTCGTCGGCGCGCATCTCGTCGAGCACAAGGACATCGTCCGCGCGATGAACAAGCTCGACTTCCACGGGATGCTGACCGACGCGATCGATCGCGGTCTCGCCCCGAAGATCGAAGAGCTGCGAAGCCTGCCGCTGATCGGCGGCTTCCTGACCGCCGAGCGGATCGAGAGCCTGCGCGGCAAGCTGGTCGAGGGGATCCTGCAGAACGAGGAAGTCCTGCTGCAGAAGGTCGAAGCGGCGATCGAGAAGGGCCTCGACGTCCGCCGGATGGTCACCGAGAAGGTCGCCAAGTTCCCGATCGAGCGGATCGAGGAGCTGGTCCTCGAGGTCGCGTCGCGCGAACTCCGCGCGATCGAGCTGCTCGGCGGCGTGCTCGGCGTCCTGATCGGGCTCGGCCAGGTCGCGATCCTCGCCTTCACGACCTGACGGGTCGATCCGTCGTTACGTTGGCCCGCCGACCCGCCTAGGAGCGCATCGATGAAGATCCTCGCCGCGTCCGGACTCGCTCTCGCGTCGCTCCTGCCGTGCCAAACGGCTCGCGAACCACTCTTCCGCAATCCCGACGTCAACGTCGCGCCACCGAGCGAGCTCTATGCCGAACTGCGCCGGATGCACGGCATCGCGCGCGCGAAGACCGGCCGCGCTGCCGACGCACCGAGAACCTACGACGCCGAAGGTCGCGAAGTCGTCGACGACGCCGCGTGGCGCGAGATTCGCGAACGGCTGCCGACCAAGATCCATCGCCAAGCCGGGTATCTCGGCCAGATCCTCGAGAAGAGCGGTTCCGTCGAGGACCGCGCGATCGCTGCGTTCGGCGCGTTCTACGTCGACGAAGTCCAACAGACGATGCAGCTGATCGAGCTGCTGCCCGGCGAGCCGTCTCGCGAGATTCGAACCGAGAGCTTCCAGCGCGCCGTCGAGTTCTTGCGCGTGCACCTGCCGAAGAACCGCACCGAGAAGGGCAACCAAGGTCGCCCGGTCGAAGTGCCGGCGTACGAGTTTGCGTTCGGATCGTTCCTGCGGCTGCTCGAAGCCGAGGACGGCATCGACCGCGCGCAAGCAGCCTGGGTGCTGACGCACACGATCCCATTGCGCGCCGATCTTCCGGCGCGACTGATCGGCGTCGCCGAACGTCCGCTCCGGATGCTCGTCGTCGACGAAGACGCGGGTGCCCGCACGCAGGGCCGCGCGCTGCTCGCCGCGATCGCGCCGAAGGGGATCAAGCTGCCGGCCGACGACGCGCCGCGCGAGGCGTGGTCCGACGCGGTCACCGCCGTGCGCCGCGTCCTGCTGCCGCCGGTGCGTCGCTTCTCGGAAGGGCGCGTCGACCTCTACGTCGGCACCGAGCTGACCCCGCTGCTGAAGGAAGGTCGCGCGCTGCTCGCGCGCGATG
>JAEYTU010000469.1 GCA_023433825.1 Planctomycetota bacterium | reverse complement strand
ATGGCGCACCGGCACGCGACGCCGGTGACGCCGGTCAACGCGTTGCGGATCGCGGCCGAGCACGAGGTCGCCGTCGTCGCCGAAGCGCTGACGATCAAGCGTGACTTCCTGTCGCTGCTGCGGGTCGAAGCGCAGTTCGGCGGCGAGCGGCACTTCGTGACCGGCACCGTGCTCGGGAACCGTCACGGCCGCATGGTCGACTTCGACAACGCGATGCTCGACGCGATCCCGGAGGGGCCGCTGCTCGTCACGTTCCACGACGATCGTCCCGGGATGCTCGGCCGGATCGGGACCGTGCTCGGCGAACGCGGCGTCAACATCGCGCGTCTGCAGCTCGGCGCGTTCGCCGCGGCGTCGGACGCCACCGACGTCGCCGACGCCGGCGGCGCGAAGCGCGCACTCGGGATCTGGAACCTCGACGCGGTCCCCGACGCGGCAACGCTCGCGGCGCTGCGGCAGGTGCCGGGGATCGAGACGGTTCGTCTCGTCGTCTGATCCATCCGCCATGCGTCCGACTCGTCCGTTCGAAAGCGTCTACTTCGACTGCGACTCGACGCTGACGCGGATCGAGGGCGTCGACGAGCTCGCCGCGTCGATGCCGTCCGGCCGACGCGACGAGCTGCGCGGCTTGACCGACCTCGCGATGAACGGCGCCGTGCCTCTGGCCGACATCTATGGACGGCGCCTCGACGTCCTGCGGCCCTCGCGCGACGCACTCGCCGCGATCGGCACGCGCTACGTCGAGACGCTCGTCGACGGTGCGGCCGCCGTCGTCGCCGTTCTGCATGCGCTCGGCAAGTCCGTCGGGATCGTCAGCGGTGGCCTGCGCCCGGCCGTCGTCGTCGTCGGCAAGCGACTCGGGATCGACCCGAGCGACGTGCACGCCGTCGACGTCGCGTTCGAAGCCGACGGCAGCTACCGCGACTTCGACCGTGCGTCGCCGTTCGCGCGGAACGGCGGCAAGCCGGAGTTCTTCGCGCGGCTGCCAGCCGAGCGCCGTCCCGTCGCGCTCGTCGGCGACGGCGTGACCGATCTCGAAGCGGCGACCGCCGTCGAACGTTTCGTCGGCTTCGGCGGTGTCGAGCTGCGCGAACGCGTCATCGCCGGCACGCCATTCTTCGTCGCCGTTCCGACGCTGCTCCCGACCCTCGACTATCTGCTGACCGAAGCCGAGTCGGCGAAGGTCGCGGCCGATCCGCGACTGCGACGCCTGCTGCTGTAGAGGTTCCCCCGATGTCCGAAGACCACGACGTCCTGTTCCTGCCCGGCCCGGTCGAAGTTGACCCCGAGCTGCGCGCGATCCTCGCGATGCCGGCGATCGGCCACCGCAGCCAGCGCTGCAAAGCCGAGATCGAGAAGGTCTGCGCCGCGCTGCAGGGCTTGTTCCGCACGCGGTCGGCGGCGCTGTTCGAGAACTGCCCGGCGACGGCGCTGATGGAGGCGTCGATCCGCAACCTCGTCACCCAGCGCGTGCTGCACCTGACCTGCGGCGCATTCAGCGAACGGTGGCACCTGATCTCGCAGAGCTGCGGTCGCAGTGCCGACGCCCTCGCCGCGCCGTGGGGTGTCGCGAACGACGTCGCCAGCCTCGAACGCGCGCTGCGCGAGAACGGGCCCTACGACGCCGTCGCGATCACGCACAACGAGACCTCGACCGGTGTGCTGAATCCGCTCGCGGACCTCTGCGCAACCGTGCGCCGCGTCGCGCCGCAGACGTTGATCCTCGTCGACGTCGTGACGAGCCTCGCCGGCTGCGACGTCCGCTTCGACGACTGGGGCATCGACGTCGCGTTCGCCGGCACGCAGAAGTGCCTGGCGCTCCCACCCGGCCTGACCGTCTACGCCGTGTCCGAGCGCGCGCTCGCGAAGGCGGCGACGGTCGAACGCCGCGGCTGGCTGCTCGACTTCGTCCGCGCCTCGCAAGGTCTCGCGAAGGCCGAGACCGTCGCGACGCCGAGCGTGCCGCTGATCTTCGCGCTGTCGCGACAGCTCGAGCGGATCGCAGCCGAAGGTCTCGAACGCCGCTTCGCGCGGCACGAAGCGATGCAGCGGCAGACGGCCGAATGGGCGAACGCGCATGGGTTCACGTTCTTCCCAGCCGATCCGGCGGCGCGGTCGCGCACCGTGTCGTGCCTGAACGCGTCGGGCCACGACGTCGACGAACTCGCGAACCGCGCGCGCGCGGCGCGCTTCGTCATCGACCGCGGCTACGGCGCGTTGAAGGGGAAGACGTTCCGGATCGGCCACATGGGCGACCACGACGAAGCGCGTCTCGCGCTGCTGCTCGCGTCGATGGCGTGAAGCGTCACGTCACCGACAGCCAGCGCTCCGGGATCAAGTACTCCTGCACGTAGTCCTTGACCGCGTCCCCGAGCGGCGTCGCGGGCTGCAGGAACCCAGCGGCGTGCAGCTTCGTCACGTCGGCGCGCGTGAAGTACTGTTACTTCTCGCGCATCGACTCCGGCATCTCGACGAACTCGATCCGCGGCGGTCGGCCGAGGGCTGCGAAGATCGCATTCACGAGTTCGATCCACGTGTGCGCACGCCCGGTGCCGACGTTGAACAGCCCGCCGACGGTCGGATTGCCGGTCACGAAGTGCAACGTCGCGTCGACGGCGTCCTTCACGTAGACGAAGTCACGCTGTTGCTCGCCGTCCCGACAGTCGTCGCGGTAACTCTTGAACAGCTTGACGACGCCGGTCGTGCGGATCTGGTCGTAGGCCTTCGCGACGAGCGACCGCATCTCGCCCTTGTGCGACTCGTTCGGTCCGAACACGTTGAAGTACTTGAGGCCGACGATCCGCGACAGATGACCGGAACGCAGCGCCCAGAGGTCGAACATGTGCTTCGAGTAGCCGTACATGTTCAGCGGCCGCAGCGTCTGCAGGTATGACGCCGAGTCGTCGTCGCGCATGCCGACGGCACCGTCCCCGTAGGTCGCCGCCGACGACGCGTAGACGAACCGCGCACCCTGCGCGAGCGTCCACTCGCACAGATGCTTCGTGTACTCGTAGTTCGCGTGGACGAGGTGGCTCGCGTCGCGCTCGGTCGTCGACGAGTTCGCGCCGAGATGGAAGACGGCGGCGAAGCTGCCGTAGGCGGCCGGCGCGGCGCGGATCCGCGTCAAGAAGTCGTCGCCCTCGACGTAGTCACGGAACCGCAACGCGCGCAGGTTGCGCCACTTCTCCGACGTGCCGAGTTGGTCGGTGACGACGATGTCGTCGACACCGCGACGATTCAGCGCCCAGACGAGCGCGGAACCGATGAAGCCGGCGCCGCCGGTGACGAGGACGCGACCCTTGATCGAATGCGACATGCTGCGAGGTTCTCGTTCATCCGACCTTGAGGTCGCGATTCAGACGGGCGTCCTTGCTGGTCCGCCAGATGTACTGGTCGAGCCAGTAGTGATTCAGTGCGAAGCCCCACCAGACCGCGACCGCGATCTCGGCCACGGTGAAGTGCGGCATCGTCGTCACGACGGCGTGGCTGACCGTGTTCGGCCCGGTGCCGAGCGGCACCTCCTGGCCGTTCAGCAGCCACAGCGAGTAGCGGAGCACGACCGTGAAGCCGAGTCCGACCGCGTAGTAGATCAGGAAGTTGCGGCTGAAGAGGCTCGCGAGTCCGTACCGTTCGCCGCTGCGATCACTGCCGTAACGGTTGCGGTTGTAGAACCAGACGATGCCGTGGTACTGGACGTTGTGATACATCGTCACGAACACGGCGAACATCAGCAGGTCCGACTGCGTCGAGACGACCGGGTGCAGGAACACGAACAAGTGCAACGGCACGCAGGCGAGCAGGAAGAGGTTCTTCGGACCGTTCCACGGCAAGCCCTGCACGACTCGCCACACTTCCTTCCCGACGTAGATCACGGCGACGGCGACGATCGCGACGTGCAGCGTCGAGACCAGACTCGCGTCGACGACACCGATCGTCTCGGCGAGTCCCAGCGAGGCCCGCGCATCCGGATGCCGAAGCGCGAACGACGCGAAGGGCAACACCATCAGCCCGTAGAACGCCCAGTAGTCGACGACGTTGTCGCGCCCGGCGGCCTCGCCGTTCTTGCGTTGGTAGAGGCACAGGAAGCCGTAGTGCTGCCGGACGACGTGCCAGTACGCCCACAGGTTCGCCAGGACGAGGAACGCGAGGTACGGCTGGCGCGAGTTCGTCAGCATCGCCATGCCGACGGCGAGCGGTCCGGGTGCGAACAGCAGCAGGCTCTTCTTGAACAGCGGCATCCGCTGCGCGCGCTCTTCCCGGTCGAAGATCGTCCGCGACAGCGTCGCGAAGATGTGCGGGCCGTCGAGCAGCACGACGTAGAGCCACCACAGCAGCAGCGCCTCGTAGCCGAGTCCGAGGTGCAGGTACACCATCGCGTAGCCGACGACGCACGGGACGATGTAGCACAGCAAGTCGTACCGGCGGCCGGTGATCCAGCGCATCGACAGTGCCGTCGCGGCGGTCGTTCCCTGGTGCACGGGTCTGGTCTCGGTCGGCACGTGATTCTCCGAAGCGGTCCAGCGACCGGAGCCGGCCGCGGAAGGCGGCGAAGGATCCGTCTCGCACCGGTTCGTTGTCAACAACGGAACGCCGCGATGCGACACGGCGGTGCCACGTGACGACGAGCGATCCCGCGGCCGACGCCCGCGCCCACCCGTTGCTCGCCACCGTCACCGAGTTCCTGACGCACCTCCAGACGGTCCGCCGTGTCTCGCCGAACACGTTGCGCGCCTACCGCGCCGACCTGCACGAGTTCGTCGCGACGCTCGACCCCGGCTCGTCGACGCCGGATCGACGCGACATGCGCCGATACCTCGTCGAACTCGGCGAACGCGGCCGCAAGCCGACGTCGATCCAACGGAAGTTGTCGGCCGTGCGCGCGTGGTTCCGGTTCCTGCGCGAAGCGCGACGCATCGACAAGGATCCGGCCCGGTTGGTTCGCGGCCCGCGACTGTCGCGGCGCGTGCCGCGGCTGCTGACGACGACGCAGGTCGACGCGTTGCTGTCGCTGCCGTTCGCCTGCGACTTCGTCGGGACCCGCGACCGCGCCGTGCTGGAGTGGCTCTACAGCACCGGCTGCCGCGTCTCGGAGGCCGCGTCGACGACGCTCGCCGCGATCGATCTCGCCGACGGTGTCGCTCGCGTCGTCGGGAAAGGGCGGAAGGAACGGCTCGTCATGGTCGGCGACGCTGCCGCACGCGCGATCGCCGCTTGGCTGCCGCTGCGCCGTGCGCACCTGCGTGAGCGACAGTGCGAGGACCCAGGGACGCTGTTCGTCAACCGCGACGGCGGACCACTCTCGGCGCGATGGATCTTCGAGACCGTTCGTCGGCGGGCGATCGAAGCCGGGATCCCGACGCGGCTCTCGCCCCACGGCCTGCGGCATTCGTTCGCGACGCACATCCTCGACCGCGGCGCCGACCTGCGAACCGTCCAGGAGCTGCTCGGCCACCGACGCCTGACGACGACCGAGGTCTACACGCACGTGTCGATGGCGCGACTCCGCGAGACCTACGACCGGGCGCACCCGCACGGGAGCCAACGCACGTAGCCGATCGCGAGTCGATCGCCTGCGAAGTGCGCGACCGCTCGCTACGCTTCGCGACCGCGTCAGGGCCGCAAGCCCTCGACCGCGATTGCTGCAACGGCTCGGAGATCGCCTTGCATTCCCGCAGGTTTCGGAGCGTCCGCCATGTTCCTGGACCCCACCGCCTTCAAGTTCACCGCGCTGCTCGAGGCGTGTTTCGAGCCACTGCGGGACGAACTGAGTCACCTGCATCGCGACGACTTCCTGCCGTGGCCGGACCGCGCGGCGTATGGCGGTGATTGGCGCGGGTTCCCGCTCCTCCTGACCAGCAAGCCGGACGCGTTCGTCTTCGACGAGGCGGCACATCAGGCGCGAATGCCGGCGTCGATGGCCGCGCTGCGAACGATTCCACGGCTGCGTTCCGCGGCGCTGTCGTGGAT
>JAEYTU010000387.1 GCA_023433825.1 Planctomycetota bacterium | reverse complement strand
TCCGACCGCTGCGCGTCGGAACGTGGAACCTCGAACAACTCGGTTTCCGCGGGGATCCAAAGCGGCCTGACGACGCGATCGCGAAGATCGCCGACCACGTCCGCGAACTCGGCGTCGACGTGCTGGCCGTGCAGGAGATCGGTGGACCGAAGCCGCTCGCCGAGTTGACGCGCGCGCTCGGCGAATCGTGGGAGTTCGTCGTCGGAACGACGGGCGGATTCCGCGGCGGCGATGCGCCGGGTCGGATCAGCGTCGGGTTCGTGTTCGACACGACGCGCGTGACGTTGCTCGTCGCGGAGGAACTCGCCTCCTTGCCGCAGCAGGTCGAAGGAACGCCGATCTTCCATCGCGTGCCGGTCAGCGCGACGTTCCGCACGAGCAACGGCGGGCTCGACTTTCGCGCCGTCGTCGTGCATCTGAAGGCCGGACGAACGCCGGCCGACGCCGCCAAGCGCGTTCTCGAGGTCGCCGCACTGCGACGGTTGCTCGACACGACGCTCGCGCGCGACGGCGAGGATCAGGATCTGGTCGTGCTCGGCGACTTCAACCACACGTTCGGCACGGCCGAGCATGCGGCGATGACCGAAGGCGGACGCTTCCGCTACGCGACGAGCCGTGTCGACAAGCCGACGATCGTGCACTTCCGCGAGCCGATCGATCACTTCGCGATCGGTCGTGGTCTTGAGCCGGAAGTCGTCGCCGACAGCCGGCTCGTGCACGACGAACGGCTGCAGCAGGATCCGCAGACGTGGCGCGCCGTGTTCAGCGATCACGTGCCGGTCACGATCGAGTTCGACCAACGGCGCGACGGCGATCCGACCGCGCGGTTCCAGCCGATCGAAGGCGCACGGACGCTGACTCCGGACCGCCGCGAGACCGGGTCGGTGCGGGTCGTTCCGGCGTCGCGCGGAACCACCTCCGTCGACGCCGACCTGCCGCAGCCGCTGCAGCGCAACGATCGCGTCCGCGTGCTGTTCGTCGACTCGCGTCCGCCGTTCACGGGGGTGCTGCTCGCGACACCGGACCTGTGGGTGCACCTGCGAACCGACACCGGCGCACGTCTCGCGATCCCACGCGAGCACGTCAGCCGCATCGAGGCGCTGTGACGATGAAGGCGATCCAGGTCGCGACGACCGGCGGCCCGCAGCAACTCGTCCTCGTCGATGCGCCGACGCCGACGCCCGCGCCCGGCGAGGTCCGGATCGCCGTTCACTACGCCGGCGTCAACTTCCTCGACGTCTATCAGCGCAGTGGCCTGTACCCGAAGCCGTTGCCGTTCACACCCGGCAACGAATGCGCGGGGCGCGTCGACGCGGTCGGCGCCGGCGTCACCGGGGTCGCGATCGGCGACCGCGTCGCCTGCGCGGCGGTGCCCGGGTGCTACGCCGAGTACGTCGTCTGTGACGCCGCGCGCGTCGTCCGCGTTCGCGACGGCGTCTCGTTGCAGCAGGCCGCCGCCGTGCTGCTGCAGGGCCTGACCGCGCAGTACCTGACGACCGACAGCTACCGGGTCGCGCGGGCCGACGTCGCCGTCGTCCACGCGGCGGCCGGCGGCGTCGGGCGGCTGTTGCTGCAGCGGCTGCGCGCCGTCGGTGCGCACGTCGTCGCCGTCGTCGGGTCGGCTTCGAAGGCGACCGTCGCGCGCGATCTCGGCGCGCAACACGTCGCCGTCGACGGCACCGACGACTTCGTCGCCATCGCACGTTCGGCCGGCGACGGGCGCGGCGCGCACGTCGTCTACGACAGCGTCGGTCAGTCGACGTTCGCCCGCAGTCTGGCGGCGCTGCGGGCGCGCGGGATGCTGGTCTCGTTCGGCCAGTCGAGCGGCCCGGTCCCGCCGTTCGAGCTCGGCCTCTTGCAGCGCAGTTCGCTGTTCCTGACCCGGCCGGCCCTCCACCACTACGTCGAACGTCGCGACGAACTCGACGCGCGGGCCGCCGACGTCTTCGCCGCCGTCGCCGACGGCCGCTGCCATGTCCATGTCGACGCCGTGCTGCCGCTCGCGCAGGCCGCGGAGGCGCATCGCCGACTCGAGGCGCGCACGACGATCGGCAAGCTGCTGTTGCACGTCCGCGACGATTGACGACGAGTTCTCCCCCCGCGAACCCGCGGCCGCCTCCGTATGCTCCGCCCCCCTCTCTCGCGGAGCACGCATGCGACATCACCTCGTCCCCGTCTTCGCCCTCTTCGTCGGGTCACTGCTCGCGCAGACACCGCTCGAACAAGGCGAACCGTTCCGTCTCGATCACGTGCAGCCGCTGCCGTGGCGCAATCTCGGACCGGTCAACATGGGCGGGCGCGTGACCGACCTTGCGATCCACGCCAGCGATCGGAACACCTGGTACGTCGCGACGGCCGGCGGCGGACTCTGGAAGACGCGCAACCGCGGGACGACCTGGGAAGCGCTGTTCCAGCACGAACCGACGTCGTGCATCGGCGACGTCGCGATCGCGCCGGCCAACAAGGACATCGTCTGGATCGGCACCGGCGAGGAGAACGCGCGCAACTCGGTCAGCTTCGGCGACGGCGTCTACAAGTCGGTCGACGCCGGCAAGACGTGGACGCACATGGGGCTGTCGGACACGTTCCAGATCGGCCACGTCGAGATTCACCCGACCGACTCCGACACGGTGTTCGTCGCCGCACTCGGGCGGCTGTGGGGTCCGAACGAAGCGCGCGGCGTCTACCGGACGCGGGACGGCGGGAAGACGTTCGAGCACGTGCTGAAGCTCGACGACGCGACCGGCTGCATCGACGTCCGGATCGATCCGCGCGAGCCGAACACGGTCTACGCGGCGATGTACGAACGCCGTCGCGACATCTACTGCAGCAACGACCCCGCCGTGAAGTACGGCGCGAAGGCCGGGATCTATCGCTCCGACGACGGTGGCTCGACTTGGAAGCGGCTGCAGAACGGACTCCCGACCTGCCAGTGGGGACGCAGTGGACTCGCGTTGCATGGAACGCAGGCCGGCGTCGTCTATGCGATCGTCGAGACCGAGCGCAGCGGGTGGACGACGGGCGAAGCGATGCACGACGACGCGGCGCCCCCACCGCCGACGCCGAGTGATGCGTGGCTCGGGTTGAACGGCGAGGACGGCGACGGCGGCGCGCGCGTGACGGCGATCACCGACGGCGGTCCGGCCGCGACGGCGGGGTTGCAGGAGAACGACGTCGTGACCGCGCTCGGCGATCGCAAGATCGCCGGTTGGGAGGCGTTCACCGAGGTCCTGCAAGCCGCAGCGCCGGAGACCAAGGTCGTCGCGATGGTTCGCCGACCCGGCATCGAAGCGGAACAGAAGATCGAACTGACGTACGGCCGCCGTCCGACCGGCGGCCGCGGTGGTCGCGGCGCGGCCGGCCAAGCCGTGCTCGGGATCCAAGGCGAGGACGGCGACGGTGGCGCGCGGCTGACGCAGGTCACCGATGGCAGTGCGGCGGCGAAGGCGGGTCTGCGTGCCGGCGACATCGTGCTGCGGATCGACGACGACGGGGTCGAGACCTACGCCGACCTGACGGCGGCCCTCGGCCGTCGGCGTCCGGAGGAGACCGTGCAGATCCGCTATCGCCGCGAGACGGCCGAGATCGCGACGTCGGCGACGCTCGACCGACGCGCAGCCGCCGCACCGCAGCGCCGCGCCGGTGGCGCGTACTCCGGCAGCGTCGGCGGTGCACCGTCGGGCCAGATCGCGAACATGCAGGAGCGCCAGGGCGAGAAGGGCTTCGAGACCGGCGGCATCTTCCGTTCCGACGATCGCGGTGAGACCTGGCGGCGCTTGAACAGCCTGACCGAGCGACCGTTCTACTACAGCGTTCTGTGCGTCGACCCGAGCGACGAGAACCACATCCTCGCCGTCGGCACGTCGCTGTGGCAGAGCGTCGACGGCGGCAAGACGTTCCGCGCCGTGCAGCGCGGGATCCACGTCGACTTCCATGCGCTGTGGATCGACCCGAACGACTCGGACATGGTCGTCGCCGGTTCGGACGGCGGGATGAACGTCAGCTACGACCGCTGTCGCACGTGGCAGGTCATCCAGAACCTGCCGATCGGCCAGTACTACCACGCCGATGTCGACGACCAGACGCCGTACAACATCTACGGCGGTCTGCAGGACAACGGGACGTGGCGGATTCCGTCGCGCGTCCCGTTCCGTGAGGGCATCACGTGGTTCGACGCCGTCACGATCCTCGGCGGCGACGGCTTCACGGCGCGGATCGACCAGGACGACCCGAACGTCGTCTACGCGACGTCGCAGAACGGCGGCCTGTCGCGCGTGCACGTCGACACCGGCGCGCGCGCATCCGTGCAGAAGCCGCGCGGCAATGCGTATCGCTACAACTGGAGCACGCCGTTCGTGCTGTCGCCGCACAACCAGCGGATCCTGTACTTCGCCGGCAACCGCGTCTTCCGGTCGGTGCATCGCGGCGAGAAGACCGAGGAACTGACGACCGCCGACCTCGGAGCGACCGAGCGTGGAACGGCGACGGCGCTCGCGGAGTCGCCGGTGCAGCCCGGCCTGTTGTTCGTCGGCACGGACGAGGGAACGCTGTGGCGCAGCAAGGATCACGGCCGCACGTGGGAGCCGCTGCACGGCAAGCTGCCGATGCCGGGTCTGCGTTACGTCTCGTCGATCCACCCGTCGCACCATCGCGCCCAACGCGTCTACGCGACGTTCGACGGTCACCGCAGTGACGACCACTCGACCTACGTCTTCGTCTCGGACGACGCTGGCGACACGTGGCGTTCGTTGCTCGCGAACCTGCCGGACATGCCGGTGCACGTCTGTCGCGACGTCGCTGCCGGACCGCTCGGACGCAACGAGGACCTGTTGCTGCTCGGCAGTGAGTTCGGCGTTCACGTGTCGCTCGACCGCGGCAAGCATTGGTTCCCGCTCGGCGATCGGTTCCCGACGACGGCGGCCCGCGATCTCGTCGTGCAGAACCGTCACTCGGACGTCGTCGTCGCAACGCACGGGCGCGGGATCTTCGTGCTCGACATCGCGCCGCTGCTGCAACTGACGGCCGACGTCGCCCGCAAGCCGGCGCATCTGTTCCGACCCGAGCCGCTCGTCCTGTGGCGTTCGTGGT
>JAEYTU010000367.1 GCA_023433825.1 Planctomycetota bacterium | reverse complement strand
AGGACGTCGGGCGCCACAACGCGCTCGACAAGGCGATCGGCGCCGCCGCGCGCGCCGGCGCCGATCTGTCGCGCGCATTCGTCGTGCTGTCGGGACGCGCCGGATTCGACCTCGTCGTCAAGTGTCTTCGCACGCGCATCCCGTTCGTCGTGTCGGTCTCCGCGCCGTCCGCGCTCGCGTTCGATCTCTGCGATGCCGCCGGCGCGACGCTGCTCGGCTTCGCGCGCGACGGCCGATGGCGGACCTACACCGGCGCACAACGCGTCGTCGACCGGGACGACTGAGCGACGACTCCGTGCTTGCACGGTGCACACCGTTCACGCAACGTCCGCGCGTCGTCTTCCACCACCTCGGACGCACACCATGATCGAACGAGCCCGATGCTCGGTCGCGGCGGCCGCTGCCGCGTTCTCGCTCCTCCCGCTGTTCGCGACGGTCGTCGCCACGCGCGCCGCCGCGCAAGGAACGATCAGCGACGGCAACGTCGTCTACACGATCCACTCCCTGCCGCCGTCGCCGACGTCGTTCGCCGGCACGATGGACTTCTCCGCGTCGACGACGAACCAGCTCTACCAGAACCTCTGGTTCTATCGACTCGACGGCGACGCTCGCGAGGCGACGTTCAGCAACGCGAGCCAACAGATCGTCCAGACGTTCACCGGCCGCACGGCGAAGCTGCGCTGGCCGAACCTCGACAATCGCGGCATCGAGGCCGAACTCGCGCTGTTCGTCTACTCGACCGGCACGAGGTCGGGCGTCCTCGTGCAACGGATGACGGTCGTCAATCGCAACAGCACGGCGCGCACGGTCAACCTGTTCGCCTACGCCGACGTCGACGTCTGCAACACGTTCACCAACTCGACGCTCGCGACCTCGACCAACGACCGCCACGTCCTGACCGACACCTGCAGCGACACCGTCGAGTTCGTCTGCACGGCGCACGATCGGTACGAGATCACCGGCTACTCGACGCTGCGCACACGGCTGACGAACGCCGTCGTCGACGACCTAGGCGACTTCGGCCTGCCGTTCGGCCCCGGCGACTACACCGGTGCGTTCCAGTGGAAGGACCGCGTGCTCGAGCCGAACCAGTCGCTGACCGTGACCGTCGCACTCGCGCACAACCAGACGAACGTCTGCACGTCGTCGGCCGCCGTCGAGACCTACGGCGTCGCGCAGGCCGGCAGCGGCGGACCGACGACGCTCTCGTCGTCGCTGCCGTTCCTCGGCTCCGACGTCGACTTCGAGTTGCGCAACGGCGCACCCGGCGCGAGCCCGATCCTGTTGCTCGGTGTCGGCCGCCGGAACCTGCCGATCCCCGGGATCGGGACCTTGTGGCTCGACCCGTTGATCACGTTCGCGATGCCGACGTTCGACGCGACCGGTGCGAGTGCCTTTCAGCTCCCGATCCCACCGCGTCCGGTGCTGTGCGGATTCGTCTGTCACTGGCAGGCCGTGCACGTCGACGCGACGACGCCGTCCGGACTTGCCCACACCGGCGGACTGGAGTGGTCGATCGGCGGGCTCTGAACGGCCGCGCATGAAGCGACGCCACGACCGCGACGCGCGCTGACCCGGGGCCGGGCGGCGCAGGGCGGGGGTCGTTGTCGGATCCGCGGGAACCCCTATGGTCGCCGCGTTCCGTCTCGGCCCACCCCCTCCCGACCATGACGTTCCCGATCCGATGCGCCGTCGTGTCGACACTCTGCGCGCTCGCTGCACCGAATGCGCAGGGCGCTGCGACGGACGGGAACACGTACTACCAACTGCTGACCGTGCCGACGTCGGTCACCGGCGTCGGCGGCGACGTCGCGTTCGGCGCGACGCCGACGTCGCAGACGTTCCAAGTCTGGTGGCACTACCGGCTCGCCGGTGACGCGCGCGAGTCGACGTTCCACAACGGCGGCGGCCAACTGACGCAGTCGTGGGGTGGGCGCACCGGCTGGCTTCGTTGGAGCGATGTCGACAACCGCGGCTTCGCGGCCGACTACCGGATCCAGGTCTATCGAACCGGCACGCGAAGCGGCGTCGTCTCGCACCGGATGACGGTCGTCAACCGCAGCGCGCGCCCGCTCGTGATCTCGCTGTTCGCCTATGCGGACCTCGACGTCTGCGGGCTGTTCGACAACCTCGCCGTGCCGGTGAACGGCGGCGGGCGCCAGCTCGTCTCCGATCGCTGCGGCGACCGGGTCGAGCTGCTCGCCGACAACCCGGATCGGTTCCGCGTCGCGCCGTACCCATCGCTGCGCAACGCGCTGCTCGACGGCAACACCGACGATCTGGACGACCGCGGACTGCCATTCGGTCCCGGCGACTACAGCGCCGCGTTCCAGTGGCGCAACCGCGTCGTGATGCCGAACGAGTCGCTGACGGCGGCGTTCGCGATCGCGCACAACTCGCTCGGCGTCTGCGGGGAACTGGCCGCCGCGACGCCGTACGGCACGGCGCTCGGTGTCGGTGCGCAGGTCCCGCGCTTCGAGACGTCGCTGCCGTTCCTCGCATCGTCGACGCCGATTCGGATCGCCGACGGGCGACCGGGCGCCGTGCCGTTCCTGCTGATCGGGACGCAGCTTCCGGGGATCGCGTTCCCGGGCCTCGGGACGCTGTACGTGCTGCCGCAGATCACGTTGCCGTTCGCGCCGCTCGACGGTTTCGGCGCGTCGTCGATCGCGCTGCAGGTGCCGTCGCGCGCGACGCTCTGCAGCGGACGCACGCACTTCCAAGTCGTCTATCTCGAGCCACGCCTGCCGGGCGGGCTCGCACACACGGCCGGCCTCGAATGGCGTTACGGCGGACTGTGAACGATCGACTCCGAGGCCGCGCCGTGAACTGTCGTCGGCACCGCGGCTTCGCTACCGTTCGCACCCTTCGAGCGGGCTCGCGCGGGCGGCGCGGCTCGCGTCCGTGCTCCATGGAGGGATGCCGATGGTGAAGCGTTCTCGCGCGGTCTCGCGCAGCATCGTCGTGGCCGCAGTCTTCGCGGCGTCGGTCGCGGCACAGGGCTCGATCGGCGACGGCAACGTCACCTATGCCGTGACGACGCTCCCGACGACGACGAGCTCGGTGAACGGCCTCGTCGACTTCGCCGCCGCCGGCGTCGATCAGGTCTTCCAGTGCTGGTGGTACTACCGGCTCGGCGGCGAGGCGCGCGAGCACGCGTTCAACGCCGGCAGCGGCCAGTTGGCACAGAACTACAGCGGCTCGACGGCGACGCTGACTTGGCCCAACGTCGACGGCAAGGGGATCACCGCGACGAACGTCATCACCGTCTACTCGACCGGTCCGCGCGCCGGCGTCGCGTCGCATCGGTTCACGGTCACGAACACGCGCGCGACACCGGTCACGATCACGTTGTTCTGCTATCTCGACGCCGACTTCTGCGGCAGTTCGAACAGCGACACCGCGACCCCGGCGCCGACGACGCAGCGGATCCGGATCCGCGACGGTTTGTCGTGCACCGGCGACTTCCTCGACTTCGTGGCGCGCGGTTCGGACCGCTACGAAGTCGTGCCGTACCCGTCGCTGCGCGTTCGTCTGCTCGACAACGCGTTCGACGACCTGGCCGACGCCGGCACGCCGTTCGGCCCTGCCGACTTCTCCGGCGCGCATCAGTGGCGCGACCGCGTGCTGCAGCCGAACGAGTCACTGACCGTCTACGCGGCGCTCGCGATGAACGTCGACATCTGCAGCGAACCGGCCGGCAGCGCGAACTACGGCACCGGCTTCGGCGGCGCCGGCGGTCCGCCGACGCTGACCAGCGGCGCGCCGTTCCTCGGCACACCGCGCGACGTCCGACTTGGCAACGCGCTCCCCGGAGCCGCGCCGCTGCTGCTGCTCGGTCAGGGCCGCAACGTGATCGGCGTCCCGGGCGTCGGCACGTTCCACCTCGTTCCGCTGGTCACGCTGCCGATGCCGATCGTCGACGCCGGCGGCACGTCGCGAACGACGATCCCGATCCCGGGCAACCTGTCGCTGTGCGGCACCGGGGTGCACTGGCAGGCGGTCTACGTCGACCCGAGTGCGGCGAACGCGATCGCGACGACGCCGGGGCTGGAGTGGGCGTTCGGCGGGATGTAACGGCGGCGCGAGCGTTTCGAGCGACGCGTCCGATCGATCTCCGAGGGTGCGCCGTGCCCATCTCCGAATTCGAGTGCGATCAACGTGAGTCGCACGATTCGTTCAGCGGATGTAGTCCCGCACGAGGTTGGAGAAGCGTGTCCGCCCAGGATTCGTCGGGTCGAGGAACAGCGACTGCAGATGGATCGGCGTCCCGATGAACGGGCGTAGGTCCGGCAGTCGTGGTGTCCAGAACCGGCCGTTGCCATAGGCGTCGAGCTGGGCCGGCTGCGGGAAGATCAATGTCGACGTCGGATCGAGCAGGAACGTCCCCCACGTCG
>JAEYTU010000349.1 GCA_023433825.1 Planctomycetota bacterium | reverse complement strand
CTATCCTTCGTGCGCGGGGGCGGGGGGTGGGGGGGGGGGGGCGGACTCTCATCTGCGGTTCTGCGTGCCCAGCGAATTGAGCGCGCCGAGCGCGCCACCCTGGCTCTGCAGGCGGCCGAGTTGCGTCTCGAGCGCCGCGAAGCGCTTGTTCAACTGCTCCTCGATCATCACGAGCCGGCGTTCGCCGCGTTCGATGTTCGAGTTCGTCTGCCGCAGTCGCGTGTCGAACCCGTCCTTGCGCGTCTTGAACAGGCCTTCGACGCCGTCGGTCCACGTCTTGATGCGCTCGAAGACGCGCGACGCGACGCCGGTCGACTCGTGTGCGAACAGCGTGCGGACGCCGGCGGGGTCGTCGTTCAACTTCGCGTCGAACTTCGACTGCTCGAATGTCAGCTTCCCGTCGCGGTCGCTCGTGACGCCGACCAGCGCCAGCATCGATGTCCCAGCCGATGTCGAGCCGACCGTCGAACCGACGATGTCGCGGAGCGACGAACGGACGCTTCGCAGCGTGCTGTCGCCGAACAGCGGGCCCGACGCGGTGCCTTTGTCGTCGACCTTGCTCTGCGCGAGCACGAAGTCGACGACGCCGTTGTAGGCATCGACGAAGTCCTTGACCTTCTTCGACGTCGTCTCGGCGTTCGCCGTGATCGTGACCTTCGTCGGCGGGTTGGTGCCGTGCTCGCCCTTCAGGTTCAGCGTCAGCCCGGCGATCGCGTCGGTGATGACGTTCGTCGTGCGGCGGATCTCGATGCCGTCGATCTTCAGCACCGCGTCGGAAGCGGCGACGGTCGGCGTGCCGTTCAGTTCGGCAGCGAGTGCGTTCAGTGCGGCGTTGCCGCCGTCGGCGGTGACCGAGAACGCGTTCGCCGCGCCGGGCTGCTTGCCGGAGACGACGAGCTTCCACGGGTTGTTCGGGTCGCCGGTGTTCAGCACCTGCGCCTGCACGTGCTCGGCGGCCTCGGACGAATTGATCGCATTGGCCACGCCCTGCAGCGACGTGTCGGTGCCGATCGAGACGATCTTCGTCGAGCTGCCGATCGTGAAGATCAGACCCTCGCCGGCGAAGACGGCCTCGTCACGGCTCGCGCGCCCGCTCGACGAGACGACCTCGGCCTTCGCGAGACTGACGACTTCGATGTTGTAGCTACCGGGCGTCGCCGACGAGCCGGCGCTCGCGGTCAGGTAGGTGTCGTCGTCGACGTCGGCCTTGTAGTCGATGAACGACGCCGTCTTGCGGATCGCCTCCGCCGTCGTCTTCAACTTGTTGAGCAGGTTCTCGAAGTCGCCGAACAGCGACTTCTGGCGTTCGAGCGACTTCTTGTTGACCTCGAGCTGATCGACCGGGCGCCGCTCCAGCGCCATCAGCGCAGAGATGATCGCCTTCGTGTCGAGGCCTGATGCCAGGCCGCCGAAGCTGATTCCCGAGGATGACATTCGTGCTCCTTGACGACTCCGTCCGCCCGTTCATCGACGCCGGAGGCGTCGCCGCTTGATGCCGTCCTGGCTGGCTCTGTCAGCCGAGCCGATCGACGAACGCGCCCTCCGACGCGTCCTTCAGCATCTGCCGCGCTTCGTCCTCGGGAATGCGGCGCACGACTTCGCCGGTCACGCGATCGATGACGAGGAACCGCGTCTCGTTCGTCGCCGTGTCGACCTCGATCGAGACGCGCGTCTGACCGGGACGGCGCGATGCCGTCGCGAGTTGGCTGGTCGCCGCGTCGTCGGCCGCAGCGAGTTGGTCCTTCGTCTGCCGGCCTTCCGCCGCGTCGCGCAGCGAGCCGCCGCTGACGTTCTGCCCAGCCGTCACGCCGCCGGCATCCGGTCGAGAGCTGTCGGTGCGCGGCGCCAATGCCGCCGTCGGTTGGGCGCGCCCGTCGGGCTCGCGCGGTGGCCGCACGTCGTCGGCCGGTCGAATCGGTGGCAACTGCATCTTCGGAACCTCCCCGTGGGCGTTTCCGATCGCGCAGCGAACGGGCTTCCTCCCACTGTTCGAATTGTCGGCAGTCGCGGTGGGGACTTGAGAGGAGCGTCCCTGTGTGGGATTCGGCGTGCGACGCGAAGGCCGGCAGCGATTGCGTTGGGGGTTGACCCGATTCCGGTCACAGCTACGGTCCCGCGTCTCTCGACGCCGTCCCGCGGGCACCAAGGGTGCCAATGTCTCGAACGAACTCTCGGCTCTCCGTCGCCTTCCACGCGACGGGTCAGAGCCATGCTCTGCATCGCGGACGAGCTTTCGAGCCGGCCGTTGGCTTTCTGGTCGGCCTTCCGACGCGGTCGACCGCGTCCGCAGAATCGGCGTCAGTGCGCACCCGACCCACTGGCTCCGGCACCAAATCCTGTGAGCCGGGAGCTCCGAGGCGATCGGAAATGTCCGTGACGAGACCACTCAGTTCTTTCGTGGGTCTGCTCAACGCTCTGGGCGCATTGGCTGTCTTTGCGGCCGTCGCGGACTCGTCCGTTCGAGCTCAGATCGGTCCTTTCCTGGAGTCCGAGCGGTCGGCGTATCCGCTGCGCTCTGGGAACAACTTTCGGTTCAGAGTCTCGATTGGAGATATCACGGGCGACGGAATCCCGGACATTGCCGCGGGAAGCAGTGGAGCCGCGCCACTCGCACACGAGCCGACTGGACGGTGGAGTTCGATGGTGGTGGACATGTCTGCGCGGCCACCCGGTGTCTCCGGAGCGCTGTTCAGCAACCGAGTGTCCATAGGCGACGTCGACGGCGACGGACACTTGGACATGTTCGTGGCGCAGCTGGATGCGGCATTTTCGCTCCCCCCGACGGTGCTGCTGGGGAGCGGTACGGCACAAATGCGCGCCGTGTATGGACGAGGTGTCGACTCCGTGCGAGGTGACAATTCATTCGGCTCGATCC
>JAEYTU010000090.1 GCA_023433825.1 Planctomycetota bacterium | reverse complement strand
GACCGCCTTCGCGTTGCCGACCTGCGTGAAGTTCAGCGGGTTCGCGCTGCCGCCGCCGGCGCCGACGAAGAACGGCCGCAGGCTGTTGACCGCGGCCGTCGGGTTCAAGTGCTCGACCGGCACGAGGCTCATGATCGAGACACCGGTCTGGTTCTGGTACTGCGGGATCTCCTCCGGCGCGACGTAGCGCGCCGACGTCGACAACTCGACCCGCTTCGTGCCGGTCTGGTTGACGATCTCGATGATCTCCATCCCTTCGCGGCCACGGATGATGACCGCGAAGTTCTTGATGTAGAGCATCGTGACGAAGAACGAGAAGAAGTCGTCCTTCTTGATCCGCATCGGCCCGACGAACGTGATCTTCGGATCGGGAACCGAGTTCAGCTCCTGCTCGCTGAACGTGAAGTTCCGGCCGGTCACCGTCTGCGCCATCTTGATGAACTCCTTGATCGGGAGTCCCTCGTTCTCGTTGATCGACAGGATCAACGTGTCGCCCTCGACGGTCAGTCCGACGCGTGGCTGCGGGGTCTCGCCCTGCGCGACGGCGACGCGCGGCAGCGCCGCGGCGCCAATCCACAACGCCCACAACGCGAGTGTCGTCGCGACTGCGCGGAACGTCGTCCAGCGAACGAAACCAGAAGTGCGGCAGCCTGGACGGACAGCGGACGGGGCGCGCGGCGGACTGGACTTGTGCATGTTGGAGGCCGGCCCCATGGGGACCGGGTCAGCGACCGGTGCGAGGGTGCGATGCGTGCGACGGCTGGCCACGACACCACGAACTCGACGGTGCGCACTGACCAGGAAGGCGGAGCTTTTATTCCCCGGCGTCAGCGGATCAATGCACGGAAATCGTCGCTTTCCGTTTGCTCCGTCGATCGCACGTCGTTTCCATTCCTCGCCTTCCGCGTTCCCTCGTTTTCCGCCGAGGCCTGCGTCCGACCGAGCATGAGGCTGTCCGAGCTGCTGGTTCCGCAACACGTCGTCATCCCGGTCGAAGCCAGCGACAAGTGGCAGGCGATCTCGGCGTTGGCGCGGACGACGGTCGAGTCCGGTCGGCTGCCGAAGGCGATGGCCGACACGGTGCAGCAGGCTCTCGCTGCGCGCGAGCGGCAAATGACGACCGGCATGGAGAACGGGATTGCGATCCCGCACGCGGCCGTCGAGGGGATCCCAGACGTGCTCGCCGTGCTCGGACTGTCGCGCACCGGGATCCCGTTCGAGGCGCTCGACGGTCAACCGGCGCGGATCCTGGTCTGCCTGATCATCCCGCGGCAGAAGAAACTGCTCTACATCAAGACCCTCGCCGAGATCGCGAAGATCTTGTCGCGCGCGGCCGTGCGCGAGCGCCTGCTCGCCTGCGCAACTCCGGCCGAAGTGCTCGAGGTCGTTCGCGCCGCCGAAGGCGTCTGACGCCGACCGGCCGTGCATGAATCGAAGCTCCGCCCCGGCATCGTGCTGCTGCGGACGGCCGACGCGTCGAACGTGACACATCGCGACTGCAGCCGACCGCGAGAGTTGGTTTCACGAACTTCGCGGCAGCCGCGCCGCGTCGAGGCACGGTGATCGCTCTCCTCGTCGCGACCGTCGCCGCGCTGCTCGCCGGCGCGGGTGGCTTGCTCGTGCAGATGGTCTGCGTCCGCAGTCACGGGCTCCTCTTCGGGATGACCGCCGAGACGACGATGCTCGTGCTCGCCGGTTTCCTCGTCGGCCTCGGTGTCGGTGGTGTCGTCGGCCCCCGCATCCGGTGGCTCTCGATCGCGCCGGCGCGCGGCGCGGCGGTCGCGTACGCCGTCGTCGCGGCATCCGTCGCGATGACCGTGCCGTGGCTGCGGACTCTGCCGCCGCAGTCGGCCGGGCTCGGCCATCTGTGGTTGTTGGCCGCGCCGGTCGTGCCGGCGATCGCGATGGGGGCGGCGTTCCCGTTGTTGCTGGCGGCGGCGGGAGCGCGCGCCGTGCCGTGGATCGTCGGCGTCAACTTGCTCGGGTCGGTGCCGGCGGCGTTCTTCGGTGGACTCGTCCTCGTCCCGACCCTGGGCCTGTCGCTGTGTGCGTGGCTGTGCGTCGGCGCCTACGCGCTCGCGGCGGTGCTGGTGCTCGGCATGCGGCGCGAATCGGGCAACGCTTCGGGGAACGTCGATCGCGGCGCGATCTCGGTCCGCGACGCCGTCGTCGCGGCCGGCTCCGGTTTCGTGCTGCTCGGACACGAGACGCTGCTGCTGCGTCGGCTGCCGTTCTTCGTCGAAGGCTTCCAGCCGGCGCTCGCCGGGATCGTCGCGACGTGTCTCGCGGCGATGGCGCTCGGCGCCGCCGGACTCGCGCCGCTGCTCGTTCGGCTGGCCGGCCGCAACGCCGGCGCGCTCGCCGTGTTGTTGGCCGGTGTCGGGATCGCCGTCGGCGCGCACGAGTGGGCCGCACCGGCGATCGCGTTGCAGCCGGTCGACTCCGACGCGGCGATGCACGGCCGGATCCTGTGGACGTCGGTCGTCGCCGGCGCCGCCTCGTTCTGCGCCATCGGTGCCGTGATCCCGGCGTTGCTCGCAGGCCGCACGGCGACCGCGCGTGCGTCGGGGCTGCTCTACATGTGGCAGGGGATCGGCACGCTGCTCGCCGCGATCGTCGCGTTGCACCTGCTGCCGCGGATCTGGCCGGCCGACTACTTCGTCGCACTGCCGCTCGCGCTCGTCGTCGTCGCGGCGGGCGTGGCCGCGACATCACGCCGGATCGCGATCCCAGCGCTCGTCGCCGCCGCGTCGGCGGCATTCGTCTGGCCGACGTGGCTCGGCCCGGAGCACCCGATCCGCGGGGCGCGTTGGGATCGACCGTGGTACGTCCCGCGCGCGCATGCGACCGACGCGATCACGACGGCGTCCTACGTCTACGACCGCCAGAACCACAGCCGGATCCTGTTCACCGACGAGTTCCGCGCGGCCGAGACCGGTCCTCACACCGGGTACATGCGCGTCCTCGCGCACTTGCCGATGCTGCTGCGGCCGAACGCGCGCCGCGCGGCCGTGCTGATGCTCGGCACCGGGACGACGGCGGCATCGGCGCTGTTGTGGCCAGGACTGACCGACGTCGACGTCGTCGAACTGTCGCCGGCCGTCACCGGCCTCGCGAAGCAGTTCGCGGCGCCGTTGCCGTCGCCGCTCGACGACCCGCGCGTCGCCGTTCACGTGACCGACGCGCGCCGTCATCTCGCGCATGCCGCGCCGGCGTCGTTCGACATCGTCTCGATGGAGCCGCTGCTGCCGTACGCGCCGGCAACGTCGGCGCTGTACTCGGCGGAGTTCTACGAACTGGCGCGCCGGACACTCGCGCCGGACGGACTGCTCGTGCAATGGGTGCCGACGCACGCGCTGCCGGCCGATGCCTATGCGACGCTGCTCGCGACGTTCGCCCGGGCGTTCCCGCACGCGTCGGCGTGGCTCGTCGACCAGTCGACGCTGCTGGTCGGTTCGACGACGCCGCACGTGCCGACGGACGCCGCGCTCGACGCTGCCTTCGCCGCGCTGCCCGACGAAGTGCGTGCGGAGCTGCACGACGCCGGGATCGCTCTCCCGATCGACGTGCGACTCGCCTACGTCGGCGACGGTCTGCGCGACGTGTTCGCCGAGGCGACCACGCTCGTCGACGACCGGCCGTTCCTGGAGCACATCGGCTTCTGGGATCGCGCGACACGCCTCGCGTTCCAGCCGACCAACGTCGCGCGCTTGGTCGAACTCGCGCGCCGCGACGGCGACGCGTTCGCTGCGCAGCGCGTCGGTCGGTTGAACGGGCTCGTCGACCTCGCCGCCGCGGCCGACGACGCGAGCGGAGCACGCATCGTCGCCGCGGTGCGCGCGTTCGCGACCGTGCGAAGTGTCGCGCCGGAATCCGTGCTGCTGCATCGCGAGGAGACGACGGCGCTGCGGTTCTTGACCGAGCGCGAGATCTATCGCCACCGGTTCGCGAACGGCGCACGGCTCGCTGCGGCGCACCTGCGCCGCGAGCCCGGGACAGCGTTGCTGCAGGCGTGCCTCGGGCTGCCGTCGGAGCGCGGGACGCCGTCGATCGAGCCGGCCGACGCCGCGATGCGCGCGTATGCGCTCGATCCGACGTTCCTCTGGTCGCCGCTGCCGCTGCCGCCGGGGATCCCGATCCGCGACCCGGGTGCCGGGTTGTTGGAGGA
>JAEYTU010000177.1 GCA_023433825.1 Planctomycetota bacterium | reverse complement strand
CTTCCTCCTCCGCTGGTTCCACTTCCTCGCCGGAGTCACGTGGATCGGCATGCTCTACTACCTGAACTTCGCGCAGACGCCGTTCCTCGCGAAGGCCGAAGGACCGGTCAAGAGCGCCGTGATTCGGGGGCTTCACCCGATCGTGCTCTGGTACTTCCGGTGGGGGGCGATGCTGACGTTCCTGACCGGTGTCCTGACGTTCTTCATCCTGTGGCACGGCCAGAAGCAGGCGCCGTCGTCCCCCGGCATGACGCTGCTGCTGACCGGGATGCTGATGGGCACCGTGATGTGGTTCAACGTCTGGTTCGTGATCTGGCCGCGCCAGAAGCTCGTCATCCAATCGGCCGAGGAGACGGCGGCCGGGCGACCCGCACTGCCGGGCCTCGACGCCGCGGCCGCGCGTGCCGGAGTCGCGTCGCGAACGAACGTCCTGCTCTCGGTGCCGATGCTGCTGATGATGGGTGGGCGTTCGATGGCGGGCGGTCTCGGCTGGGCCGCCGAGTCGCCGCTGATGTTCTGGATCGTCGCGCTGATCCTGATCGGCGCGATCGAGTTCAACGCGCTGTCCGGCCCGGCGCTGCCGAAGCAGCAGCTGCTGAAGACCGTGAAGGGCGTCCTTCACTCCGGCTTCGCGCTCGCGATCGTCTTCTTCGTCGCCGGCGCCCTGCTGCTCAGGGGTTGAGACTCAGGGGTTGAGATAGGCGGCGAGGTCGGCCAGCGCCGACTCGGCCTGCGGGATCGCGACCATCAGCTTCGTGTCCCGCTTCGGCCGGTACCCGTCCGGGTAGGTTCCGCGCAGGACGCGCGCCTCGAGCAGTTCGAGCGGCGCGCCGACGATCGCGGGACCCAGCGGCGTGTCGAGCGCCGGGTCGAGGCCGTGACACGCCGAGCAGTACCCGACGAACGCCTTCCGACCGCGCGACTGCGGTGTGTCGGGTGCGCTCTCGGTGCACGCGAGCGCAACGACGGCGAGCGTCGCGAGCGCCGCGAGCGGCGTCAGGAGGGGACCGAACGAGAGGACGACCGGAAGCCGTGAGAGACGCATGCGGCCGCGAGTGTCGGCCCGATTCGTCGCGAACTCCACGGTCGGGACGCCCGGGTCAGCGGCGATTGGCGCGGATCCCATCGCGCCGCTTGCGAACGTCGTCGAGCACGCGCTGCCACAGCGCCGCCGACGGGCTGCCGGTGGGCGGCGCGCAACGTTCGAGGACTTCGACCGCGCGTTCGAGGTCGTGGTTCTGCTCGTGCGCCGCGGCCAGCACGAGTGCTTCCGGCTCGATCAGCGGGCGGGAACGCTCGACTTCGGCGAGGAGCGTCGCGACGCCGTGGAAGTCACCGAGTTCGAACGTCGCTCTGGCGCGGATCGCGATCGGCGCCGCCGCGTCGGCTGCGACTTGGTCCACGGCGCCGGCCGCCATCAGCGCCTCGAACCATCCGGCGTCGGTCGTGCGACCTTCGCGGATCCGCTGCGCGAGTTCGGCGGTCGGCCCGTCCGCCGGCAGCAGGTCGACGGCTTCGCTCGCACGGCCGGCGGCGATCAGCGCCAGCGCGAGTTCGCTCCGCGCTCGGGGGTCGCGCGCCGCCGCCGCGCGGAAATCGGACTCGCGCACGTCGAACACGAACCACGCCCCGATGCGGTCGATCGGGTCGAAGCGACGCAGCCAATGGTGGACCCGGCTCGCATCGGTCGCGTCCACGGCGCCGAGACCGTCGGCCTGGATGCGAACGCGTCCGAACCGCGGTCCCGATCGCGCGACGACGACGGCGGCGTCCGGATGCCGGGCGGCAGCCACTTCGCCGTCGGGATCTGGCGCCCACGCCGGCCGCCAGACGAGGTTCGAATCGGTGAACCACAGATACGGGCGCCCGCCGGTCGCGAGTTCGGTCGGCAGATTGAACGCCGACAGCGGGCGCGCACCGTCACGAACGGCACCCGCCAGCGCGGCGACGACCACTGCCGCGACCAGTCCGCGCCCGAGCGGCGTGGCGTGCCATCCGGCAGCTGCGCGCGACGCGACGACGGCGAGCAGCGGGACGACCATCAACACGTAGCGCACGCCCATCTGCATCGTCGATCCGAGCGACAGGTAGGCGAGCGGCACGAGCGCGGCGGCGGCGATCAGCGTCGCAGCGTGGCGCGGCCAGACGCCGCGGCGGCGAACACCCGGAACGAGAGCGACGACGAACGCCGCCGCGAGCAGCACGAGCAGCGCCGTCGAGACCTTCGTCAGCAACGCCGTCGGGTAGTACAGCGCGAAGCCCGGGCCGACGCGGTCGCGAAAGCGCGTCATGCCGCCGCCCTCGGCGTAGTGGATCTGGTAGTCGATGCCGCGGACGAACGGCTCCGGCAGCGCGCGCAGCGCCGTCGTCGTGATCGCGTCGCCGACGCGGTTGCGGAACGTCGTGCTCAGCGCACCGGCATCGGGATCCTGCGGGGCGACGGCCGCGGCCGGCGGCGCGCGCAGTTCGTAGCCGTTCGGTCGAAAGCCGTAGCAGGCCCACAACGCGATCCACGCGCAGACGCCGACCAGTGCGGCGGCGAGCAACGCGTCGGCGACGCGGCGGCCGCAACCGGCGTCGTCGCGGCGCGACCACCACAGCGCCGGACGCGCGCCGCGCACGGCAGCGACGCCCAGCGCCACGCCGAGCGCCGGCACCAGCAGCACGGCCAGGTACTTCGTCGCCAGCGTCGCGCCGAGCACCGTGCCGAGCACGATCAGCCGTGCAAGCGTCGGCGCTTCCAGCCATCGCCATGCGCAGAGGACCGTCGCCGTCCAGCCGGCCGCGAGCGCCATGTCCGCGGTCATCAGACAGCCGTGCGCGAGGACGTTCGCGTCGGTGACGATCAACGTCAGTGCGACGAGTCCCGCGGTGGGTCCGGCGAGTCGGCGCGCGAGCCGCCAGCAGCACGCGGCGGCGACGAACGCGAACGGGAGCATGCCGAGGCGTCCGGCGAGCTTGTAGCCGTCGATCGGATCCACCGGCGTCGTGAACGCGAACGTCTGATTCGCGAGCAGTGGCAGCGGCCCTTGCAGGATCGTCGTGTAGATCCGGAAGTCGAACGTCTCGCGCAGCGCGATGCCGGCCGACAGGTAGTTCGGCTCGTCGACGGTCCATGGCGTCACCGCCGCGAGCCATGCGAGCGCCGCCGCGAACGCCGCGAACAGCGCGCCCGCGATCAGCCGTTCTTGGCGCGCTGCCACAGTCGTTCGAGTTCGTCGAGCGGCGTGCCTGCGACGTTGCCGTCGAGCGCGCGTTCGACCGACGCGAAGCGCTCGCGAAACCGGTCGACAGTGCCTTGCAGTGCGAGTTCCGCCGAGACGCCGGCGTGGCGCCCGAGATTGACGACGCTGAACAGCACGTCGCCGAGTTCGGCCGCGATCGCGTCGGCGTCGCCGTCGTGAAGTGCTTCGTCGAGTTCGCGCAGCTCTTCGTCGACCTTCGCACGCGGACCGGTGCGATCGGGCCAGTCGAATCCGACGCGCGCGGCCTTCTCGCCGACGCGCTGCGCCTTCAGCAGCGCGGGCAGCGACGCCGGAACGCCGTCGAGCAGCCCCTTGCGCGCGCCCGGCGCAGTGGCGCGTTCGGCTTGTTTGACGGCTTCCCAGTTCGCGAACGCGGTACCGGCGTCGACGGCCGTGGCCGTCCCGAACACGTGCGGATGGCGGCGGACGAGCTTGTCGGCGATGCCGCGCGCGACGACGCCGGCGTCGAACGCGCCGCGTTCGGCCGCGATCTGCGCGATCATCAGGACGTTCATCAGCACGTCGCCGAGCTCTTCGCTCGCGGCTGCGTCGTCGGTGCGACGCAGCGCCTCGACGGCTTCATGTGCTTCTTCCAGCAGATGCGGCGCCATCGACGTCGTCGTCTGCGCACGATCCCACGGGCATCCGTCCGGCGCGCGCAACCGTGCCACGACCGACAGCAGGTGTTCGAGCGCGGCGAGCGTCGGTGCGTGGTCCATTCCGGCGGCATGCTAGCGAGGCGAGAACGTCGTTCGACTCATTGCTAGCATCCGCCCGGTGACCTCGATGCGGCGACAGAAGAAGACGGCAGCCAAGCAAGGTCTGTCGCTCCCGGAACTGCAGATGGTCGAACTGCTCGAGGAGATGCTCGAGACGCTGCGCTGGCAGCAGATCCTGAACTACGCGAACCAGTTCCTCGTCCAGCAGAAGCTGAAGGTCGAGCCGGCGGAACGCGATCGGATCCTCGAGGCCGCGACGCGCGCCGTCGACCGCGACGGCAAGCTCCACGAGTGGCAGGAGCGGATCGCGAAGCTGAAGGGCGAGGTCGTCCAGATCAAACGCGACGTCTCGCGCGCACGCCGGCAGATCGCACGTGGCGCGGAGGACGTGCATGAGTGACCCGGGACGCCCGACGCCCGTGTCCGCTTGCGTGATCGCGTTCCAGGAGGCCGACCGCATCGTCGACTGCGTTCGCTCGCTCGACTTCTGCGACGAGGTCGTCGTCGTCGACAGCGGCAGCACCGACGCGACCCGCGAACTCGCCGCGGCGAACGGCGCGCGCGTGGTCGTCCATTCGCCGTTCCCTGGCCATCGCGAACAGAAACAGTGGGCCGTCGACCAGGCGCGGCACGACTGGGTGCTGTGCCTCGACGCCGACGAACGCGTGACGCCGCCGCTGCGCGAACGCCTGCGACGGCTGCGCGCCGACGGACTCCGCGGCGCTGCCTACGAGATGCCGCGCGCGAACCACTACCTCGGACGCGTCGTCCGACGCGGGTTGTTCTGGCCGGATCGCAAGGTGCGGCTGTTCGATCGCCGACGCGCTCGATGGGGCGGGACGAATCCGCACGACCGCGTCGAGGTCGAACCTGGCGGTGTCGTCACGCGGCTCGACGAAACGATCGAGCACCTCAGCTATCGCGACTTCCGGCATCACCTGCGGACGATCGACTCGTTCACGGCGATCGCCGCGCGTGCGTTGAAGGCGCAGGGTCGTCGCGCGACGCCGTTCGACCTTCTGGTGCGGCCGCCTGCCGTCGTCGTCAAGAGCCTCGTCTTGAAGCGCGGGTTCCTCGACGGATGGCGCGGGTTCGTGATCGCCGCGATGGCCGGCTACTACGACTGGCTGAAGTACTGGCGGCTGTGGCGCGAGGGGCGGCGGTGATCGGCCTGCGATACGTCGCGCTGTTCGCGAACTTCAAGTGGACCGGGCCCGCCGATCCGGCCATTCGCGCGGCGCTCGAACTGCGACGACTCGGCGAGGACGTCGTGTTCGCGCAAGCCGCGTGGACGCTGCCCGGCGCCGAGCATCGGATGCGGATCGAGTTGCAGCGCAGTCGGATGCCGGTGATCGGCGACCTCGAACTGCGGAAGCACTTCCACTTGCCGAGTCTGCTCCGCGACGCGCGGCGACTGCGCGCGCGACTCGAACGTGGTGACTTCGACGTCGTGATGACGCACCTTCCGGCCGACCACCTGGTCGCCGCGCTCGCGCGCCGCAGATGTCGGCGGCGAACGTTGCTCGTGCGCAGTGTCTGGGACGCCGACGCACCGAAGCGCGACTGGCGCAGTCGATTCGCGTTCCGCCGGACCGACCTCGTCGTCGCGCCGACCGCGGCGTGTGCGGCACAGATCGCGGATCGGTTTCGATTCGCGGCCGATCGAATCGTGGTCCAGGATCCGCCGACGGACGCGTCGCGGACGAAGTTGCACGGCGATCTGCGCGCTCGGCTCGGTGTCGACGCGTCGAACTTCGTCGTCGGGATCACGGCGCGGATCCAACCGCATCGGCGGTTCGACCTGTTGTGGGACGTCGCTCGCCGCGTCGTCGACGCCGTGCCGACGGCGCGTTTCGTGTTGCTCGGCCGCGGCAACGAACGCGACGTGCGAACGCATGTGAC
>JAEYTU010000116.1 GCA_023433825.1 Planctomycetota bacterium | reverse complement strand
GTTCCTTCGCCGGTTCCTTCGCTGGCTCCTTGACGACTTCGGGTGGCGGTTTCGGCGGCGTCTCCTGCGCAGGGAGCACGGCCGCCGCGACCAGGAACGGGAGCAGGATGGTGCAGAACCGCTTGGCGCTCATCAGGATCGCGTCACCGCGCAGACCGGGGTGGGAAGGGGGCGCGGCATCATGCAGTCGTCGTGCGGACCCCGCCAGTTCTCGCGCGATCACCGAAGGATCTCGTCCTTGCGGTCGCGACCCATCAACGACTGGACGGCCTGCAGCGGCGGAAGCCCTTCGAACAGCACCGCGCAGACGGCATCGCAGATCGGCATCTCGATCCGCAGCGCGCGGGCACGCTCGCGGACGACCTTCGCGGTCGGGACACCTTCGGCGACCTTGCGTGTCGACGCGAGGATCCCGGCGACGGTCTCGCCGGTCGCGATTCGTTCGCCGAACGCGCGGTTGCGCCCGTGCCGGCTGAACGCGGTCACCGCGAGGTCGCCGGTGCCGGCGAGTCCGAAGAACGTGTGCAGGTCGGCGCCGCACGCGACGCCGAAGCGCGCCATCTCGACGATGCCGCGCGACAGGATCGCGGCCTTCGCGTTGTCGCCGTAGCCGAGTCCGTCGGCGATTCCGGCTGCGATCGCCATGACGTTCTTCAGCGCACCGCACAGCTCGACGCCGAGCGGATCGAGGCTGCGGTAGACGCGGAACGACGGCGTGCAGAGCGCATCCTGCAGGCGCGCGATGACGTCGGCGTCGGTGTCGGGACCGGCGAGGACGACGGCGGTCGGGCGGCCGACGGCGACTTCCTCGGCGTGACTCGGGCCGCTGAGGACGAGAACGCAGGTCGACGGCGGCGACGCCTCGGCGAGAACTTCACTCGGGCGCAGCGCGGTGCCCTGCTCGAGGCCCTTCGCGAGACTGACCAGCGGCGCGCCGGACGGCAGCAGTCCGCGCAGCGAACCGACGACGCTGCGCAGATGTTGCGTCGGGACCGCGACGACGACGGCGTCGGCACCGGGCAACACGCGTTTCGCATCGGCGGTGACGAGGACCTGGGCCGGCAGTTCGACGCCGGGCAGGTAGCGCGGGTTGCGGCGGCTCCGCGCGAACTCGGCCGTGTAGTCCGGGTCGTGCCCCCACAGCGCGACGTCGTGTCCACCGCGGCTGAGCACGATCGCGATCGCGGTCCCGAAGCCGCCGTTCCCGAGGATCGCGAACCTCACGAAGCGGCTCCGTCGGCGCGCGCCGCGAAGGCCCTTCGCAAGTTGCTGCGGTGGGTGACGAACAACAGCACGGCAACGACGGCCGCGAAGATCGTCGCCGGGAGGCGCGCGCCGAAGGCCGTCGCCGGATCGCGACCGACGACGGCGATCGGCAGCGTGACGCCGAGCGCCAAGCTGCCGACGAAGACCCGGCGCGTCAGCTTCAAGACGATGCCGAAGACCACGAGTGCGACGAGCAGCGCGATCGGTTCGATCGCGGCCACGACGCCGGTCGTCGTCGCGACGCCCTTGCCGCCGCGGAACCCGAGGTACGGCGACGCGCAGTGTCCGGCGATCGCCGCGGCGCCGGCGAGCACGGCGACGGTCAGCGGTTGGCCGTCGACGAATTGCGGCGCGAGCAGCGCGGGCACGAATCCCTTCGCGAAGTCGAGCAGGTAGATCGCGAGGAAGACGACCTTCTGCGTGCGACCGGCGAACGCGCGCGACGCGTTCGTCGCGCCGACGTTGCCGGAGCCGACGGTGCGGATGTCGATCCCCTTCCACAGGCGGACGATCACGAGTCCGAACGGGATGCCGCCGAGCAGGTACGCGGAGAGGAGCGCGAGCGCCAGTTCCATGAGGGCGCGGGATCATAGCTCGCGTCTTCGCGATCCCGTATGAGGCGCGGATGCGCACGACACGCATCGGCATCGACACCGGCGGGACGTTCACGGACGTCGTCGCGCTGCGTGGCGATGGCGTGTTCGTCGGAAAGGTGCCGTCGACGCCGCGCGATCCGTCGCGTGCCGTGTGCGCCGCGATCGCGTGCGCGGCGCCGTGCGACGTGCCGGACGTCGTGCACGGGACGACGGTGGGTTTGAACGCGCTGCTGACCGGCGACGTCGCGCGCGTCGCGTTCGTCACGAACGAAGGGTTCCGCGACCTGATCGAAATCGGGCGACAGGCACGCACCGACCTCTACGACCTCTCGGCCGCGAAGCCGACGCCGCCGGTCCCGCGCGAGCTGCGCTTCTGCGTCGGCGGCCGCCGCCATGCCGACGGCACGCGCGAGACGGCGCCGAGCGCGGCAGAGCTGCGCCGCCTCGGCGAGCGCATTCGCCGCAGTGGTGCGAGCGCGGTCGCGATCGGTCTGCTTCACTCGCACTCGTTCCCGGACGACGAGCGGCGGATCGCGCGTGCGCTCGCCACGCTCGGCCTGCCGATCACCTGCAGCGCCGAACTGGCGCCGATCGAGGGCGAGTTCGAACGGTTCACGGCGGCGATCGTCAACGCGGCGATCGCGCCCGGCATGGGGCGCTACCTCGGCGAACTCTCGGCGGCGATCGCGCCGGGTCGCGTTCGGCTGATGCGGAGCAGCGGTGGGATCCTGTCAGCGGCGGAGGCGACGCGCTTCCCGGCGCGCGGCGTGTTCTCGGGGCCGGCCGGCGGCGTGCTGGCCGCGCACCGGCTGTTCGAGAGCCTCGGGTTCCCGATCCTCGCGACGCTCGACATGGGCGGAACG
>JAEYTU010000107.1 GCA_023433825.1 Planctomycetota bacterium | reverse complement strand
CGCAGATCGCGCGCCGACGTTCGCGCTCAGCCGCGCCTGTCGCGTCGCCGATCCGCCAGGATCCGGTCGACGGACCGCTCCGCGTCGGCGACGGCCAGTGCCTCGAGGATCTCGATCATCCGATCGCGATCCTCGGCGCGCGTCGCGGCATCGAACTCCGCCAGACGGCCGGCGACGAACAGCCGCTCGTTGACCGTCATGCCCGCGAGCCCTTCGCCGCGGTTCGGCACTACCGCCCTGCCGGGCCCGCCGCGACGGCGCCGAGCGCGCCTTCGTCGCGCGCGCGCTGCAGCGCGAGCGTCGCGACGCGACCGATTCCCTGCGACAGCCCGACGACGACGTCGTCCGCATCGCGGCCGGTGATCGGCACGTCGACGGCGAACTCCTCGTGGAAGAACAGCGTCCCGTCGGATGGCGCGGTCAGCCGCAGCTCGACGACGACGCGCGCGTTCCACGTGTCGCCGTCGACGACGTGGTGGAACTCGACGACGCGCGTCGCCAGTTGCAGATCCTCGGCCCCCGGATCCCCGGCGTTCTTGACCGACGCGAAGTACTTCGCGCGCGACGCCGCGGTCACGAACGTGTCGGCGACCATCTCGTCGAGCGGGCCGGACCAGCGCAGGAATTCGTACGGCTGCATGCGGACGGGCCCCTCCGAACGCATCAGTCGATCCGGCGCGACGGTCGCGGCCAGAGTCGGGCGCAACACGCGAAGGATCCCGGCCCGCGGCGCATCGAGCGGCGGCACACCGGCCGGCGGCGTCGTCGGCGCCTGCAGGCGGAACCAGTGATCGGTCGGGACCGCGACGCTGCCACAGGCGCTCAGCGCGGTCAGCGCCGTCAGCAGGACGCAGGCAACGACGACACGCAGCGACGACGACACGAAGTTCACGTTCATCTCCCACCTCCCGACAGCGGCGTGGCCGGCATCGCCGCGCCGTCGTGCTGACGACCGAACAACAACGACGACGGTGCGAGCCGCAGTCCGCGCGCCAGCGCCTGCAGTTCGGCCAACGTCTGCCGCGCACCGCCGAGCGTCTCGAGCAGCGGACTCCGCGAGCTCGCGAGCAGTCCCTTCGCCTCGCCGGTCAGCCCCTGCAATTCGTCCTGCAGCCCCGACAGCCGTTCGACCGCCCGCCGAAGGGCCGCGAGCGTCCCGGCGACGTCGTCGCTCCCGGCGATCGCCGTGATCCGCTCGCCGGCTTGCTCGAACGCCGCCGTCGCCCGCCGCGCGTCGCCGAGCAGTGCGCCGAGGTCGTCGAGGCGCGCCTCGGTCCGGCCGAGCACGCGTTCGAGGTCGTGATCGAGTCCGGCCGCGACCTTCGCGACTCCCTCGAGCAGCGTCGCCAGGTTCTCGCGGTTGCGCGGTCCGAGCATCGCTTCGACCTCGGTCAGCACACGAACGCCGCGCGTCAGCAGCTCGTCGACCTTGTCGAGCGTGTGCGGCAGCGTGTTCGTCATCAGCTGATTCATCGGCGACACGATCGGCAGCACGACGGCGCCTTCGTGCAACCGCGGCGCGCCCGGCTCGTGGCCTTCGAGTTCGACCGTCACCTGCCCGGTGACCAGCAATCGGTCGATGCGCGCACGCGTGACGGTCTGGATCGTCGCCTTCGTCGGGTCGACGAGCATCTCGACCTCGGTCCGTCCGTCGCGGAAACGGATGTCGGCGACGGCACCGATCGGCACGCCTTGGAAGTTGACCTTCGACCCGACGACCATCCCCTTGACGTTCTCGTCGAACAGCACGTGGTAGGTCTCGAGGCGCGTCGTCAGCGACGAACCGAGGATGAAGAAGACGAGACCGAGGAAGAGCGCGGTCGCCGTCAGGACCATCGCGCCCACTCTCCATCTCCGTGCGTCGGCGATCGGATCCATGCGACTCGTTCTGCTGGGTCAGAGGACCAGGTGGCGGGCGATGTCGGTCGCCTGTTCCGCGGCGTGCTGCATCCGCCGTTCGAGGAATGCGCGAATGCGCGGTTCGGGGCTCTCCCAGATCTCGTCCTTCGGCCCGAGTGCTGCGACCTTGCCGTCCAGCATCATCAGGACGCGGTCGGCGATCGTGTGCGCGGACGGGAGGTCGTGCGTGACGACGACCATCGTGATGCCGAATACCTTGTTCAGCTTGACGATCAGGTTGTCGACCTCGGCGGCGGTCACCGGATCGAGTCCGGCCGACGGTTCGTCGAAGTAGACGATCTCGGGGTCGAGGGCGATCGCGCGCGCGATCGCGGCGCGTTTGCGCATCCCACCCGACAGGCTGGCCGGCAGCAGGTCCGCCGCGTGCAGCAGCCCGACCATGTCGAGCTTCATTCGGGCGATCTGCACGACGACCGACTCGGGCAGCTTCGTGTTCTCGCGCAGCGGCAGCGCGACGTTGTCGAGCACCGACAGACTGCCGAGCAACGCGCCACCCTGGAACGAGAGTCCGGTCCGAAGCCGCAGCCGATCGAGCGCGTCCTCGTCGAGCCCGTAGATCTCGACACCGTCGACGTAGACCCCGCCAGCCGTCGGCGCGCGCAGCCCGCACAGGTGCCGCAGGAGCGTCGTCTTGCCGCATCCCGACGGGCCCATGATCACGAACACCTCGCCGCGGCGGATCGAGAAGTCGACGTCCTTCAGGACTTCGCGTGTCCCGTACACCGAACTGATCGCGATCGCGCGCACGAGGTCGGGGCTGCGCTTGCGCACCGCGCGCGCTTCGTCGAGCCGAGCCTGCGCCGCGACGTTCATGCGAAGACCATTCGCTGGGCGGTCACGAACAGCGCGTCGATGACGATGATCAGGAAGATCGAGACGACGACGGCCTCGGTCGTCGCGCGTCCGACGCCTTCGCTGCCACCTTCGACCCGCAGTCCGAGCGAGCAGCCGACGACGCCGATGCAACCGCCGAAGACGATGCTCTTGCCGACGGCGACGAAGAAGTCCGACAGCCGCAACGCCTGTTGCGTCTGTTCCTGGTAGGCGCCGATCTCGATTCCCGCGACGGTCAGTCCGAACAGCGCCCCGCCCGCCATCGCGATCAAGTCGAACAGCAGCGTCAGCATCGCGACGGCCATCGCCAGCGCGACGACCTTCGGCGCGACGAGGTAGCGGATCGGGTGGATCCCCATCTGCTTCAGCGCGTCGATCTCCTCGCTGACGACCATCGACCCGAGTTGCGCCGCGTTGCTGCTGCCGGACCGCGCCGCCAGGATGATCGCCGTCATCAGCGGGCCGATCTCGGTCATGACCGAGACGCCGACCATGTCGGCCATGTAGATCTCGGCGCCCCAGACGCGCAGTTGCACGTAGGCCTGCATCGCCAGGATCAGGCCGAGCAGGAAGCTGATCAGCGCGACGATCGGCAACGCCCCGGCCGCCGCCATGTCGAGTTCGGCGACAGTTCGGTCGATGCGCAGCCGTTTGCCGCGCCACGGCGCGACGAAGACCGCGTGCGCCGTCTGCGCCGCCGTCGCGCAGATCCCGCCGACCGTCGCCAGCAGCGGCTCGACGGCCGCGCCGACCCGTCGAACGACGTCCTGCCGGGGTGCGCTCGGCGCGACGCGCGTCAGCAGCCGGTCGACCGAGAGCAGCGAAAAGAAGTCGAGCATCGGCCGCGACAGACCGCGCAGCTTGACCTCGACGCCCTGCTCACGCGCAGCCCGGACGCTCTCGACGACCGCTCCCATCCCGGCGGAGTCGAAGGCCTGCACGTTCTCGAGATCGAGGACGACGCGTGACGGTCGGTCACGCATCGCATGCGCGAGCTCGTCGCGCACGTCGTCGACCGACGCGCGGTCGAGTCGAGCCTGGATCTGGATGACCGCCGGTTCCTGCACTTCGCCTTCGCTCCTGCGGCCGGCGGTATCGGACCTGCGGGAAAGCCACCTTGAGACGGGACGCGCGAGCGTCGCTGCGACCACCCACCCTTGCTCGCGCCGCATCGCGCGCGAGAATCCCCGGTCCGATCGTCCCTCCCCGCATCTCCTGATCTCTCGCGCGTTCGATTCGTCCCCGTCGTCGCGCGAGGTGTGACCCGTCTGGACCTACCAGATGAACTTGAAAGCACTCTCCACCTTCACCCTTCCACTGCTTGCCTGCCTGATCACGGGTTGTGCCTCCTCGACGATGCCGGAGGATCGGAACCTCGAGGCCGACCTGCGCACCGCCCAGCAGAAGCTCGACGCCGGTGAGGTCGACGACGCCCTGCTGCTCACCGACCGGATCCTGAAGGAGCGACCGGACCACCGCGGCGCCCGGCTGCTGGCCGCGCGCGGCAACCTCGCGCTCGTCGACGTTCGACCGGCCCACGCCGAGGGGTTCCTGCAGGACGCGGCGACGAACTTCCGCCGCGCGCTCGCCGTCGACGATTCCGACGCCACCGCCTGGCTCGACCTCGCCCGGACGCAGACGAAGTTGTCCGAGTTCGACGACGCCGTGACGAGCGCGCTGAAGGCCGCCGAACTGCGCCGCGCCGCGAAGGGAACGGCACCGGCGGTCGCCGAGGCCGTCCTCGTCGCCGCCGACGCGGAGATGCAGACGTTCGTCGCCCAATGGCGCGCGGAGCGCGCCGACGACCCTGAAGCGAAGCCGTCGGAGAAGACGATGCGGCTCGCCGAGGCCGTGCTGTCGCGGGCGAAGTTCGCGACGGTCGGCGCACCCGGTGCCGCGTCGGTTCGCGCTGCGATGGTCTACCAGTGGCTCGGCCGCAACACGCAGGCGCTCGACGAACTCGAACGCGGCATCGCGACCGACCCGACGCACGAGGCCGCGCACGAACAGTTGCTCGGCCTGTACGCCGGGATGGGCCGCACGGCCGAGTGCATCGCCGCCTACAAGCGGATCCAACGCGACGCCGCGACGCCGATGGTCCAGTGGTTCCTCGCGCGCGCGCACGCCCAGCACGCCGACAAGCTGCGACAAGACAACCGGTTCAGCGACGCCGACGCCGCCTACGCGGAGACCGCGCAAGCGTTCGACGTCTATCGCGCGCTGGTGCCACGCAACCGCGCCAGTGCGACGCACTGGATCGCGATCTGCACGCTCTCCCGCGCGCGCGTCGCGCTCGAACAGGGCGATCTCGAGACGGCTCGCCGCCGCTACCTCGAGTCGTACGACGTCGACCCGCGCGTCGCCGACTACGACGAGAACGGGATCCCGGCGATCGTCGACAGCTTCGGCGGCAACTACCTCGGCGGCCTCGTGCGGATCGGTTCGGCGATCGTCGACCGGTCGGACGAGACGAGCCTCGCCGACTCGCTCGCGTTCTACGAGTCGATCCTCGAGCGTCATCCGGACCGCTACGGCGCGATCTACAACAACGCCGGACTCAGCGCGCGTGACCTCGGCAACAAGATCGAGGGGTCGATCCGCCGCGACACGCAAGACGAGGCGGAACGCAAGCAACGCCTCGCGCAGGCGATGGCGTTGTACGAGAAGAGCTACGCCTACTACGAGAAGGCGACCGCGCTCGAGCCGAACGACCCGCGCATCGTCAACGACACCGGCTTGATGCTGCTCTATCACCTGAATCGTGACTTCGACCGCGCGAAGGCGCTGTTCGAACGTGCGATCGAGATCGGGCAGCCGCGCATCGATGCGCTGCCACCCGATGCACCGACCGACGATCGCGGACTGCACGAAGCCGTCGGCGACGCGTGGCAGAACCTCGCGCTGCTGATGGCGAAGCAGGGGCGGCCGTTCGAGGAGTACGAGGCGCATCTGAAGCGCGCGGTCACCTACTACCCGTTCCAGCAGCGCGAAGCCGCGACGATGCTGCGCAATCGCGGTGTCGAGCCGCGCACCGCTGCGCCGATCCCGGCGCCGGCCAGCGACGGCGGCAAGCAGGGCTACGTTCCGCCGACGACGCGCACGCCGATGGCTGCGGTCGCGGTGCACCGGCCGGTGAATCGTTCTTCGGATCTCGCTCGCGGGGCCGCACGAACGGATCGCGCGCAGGACCCACAGGGAACGCAGGACGACAAGAAGGCGGCGTTCGCGAAGATCGAGAAGGACGTGACGGCGAAGGAGGCCGCCGGCGACTTCGAAGGCGCGTTGGCGACCCTCGACGGCGTCGCCCGATCGTTGCGCGGCCACGCACCGTTCCACTTCGCCTATGGACGGATCGCGTTCGCGTTCGCCGAACAGATCCGCGCGGCCGGCGGCTCGGCGCAGACGATCGACGGTGCATACACGGACGCAGTCAGCAATCTGAAGCGCGCCGTCGAACTCGATTCCGATCCGGTTGCGCCGCGGCTGGCGCTGGCGCGCGCCTACTACGCGCGCGGCGATCTCGCCGACGCGCAGACGACCGCCGAGAGCCTGCTCTCGCACATCCGGTCGATGGCGACGACCGACAAAGCCGCGATCGCCGGCGCGCACACGGTCCGGGCCGACGCGGCGACGGCTCGCTACGTGCAGGCAGCGTCGGCGCATGCCGAGGACCAGAAGAACGCGCCGAAGCCCGACGAGAAGCTGCTGACGAACGCGCGCGACTCGTTCCGCGCGATCGAGGCGGCCGGCAGTCTCGACGAGCCGACGATGAAGCGATGGGTCGCGCTCGAGCAATGGGCGAAGGCGCCCGAACTCGCGATCGCCGTGCTGGCCCGCGCCGTCGAACGCGAACCCGCGTCGACGCCGTTGCTGACGCTGCTCGTCGAGACCGGTTACGGCAGCGCCGCGCAGAAGGCCGTCGACGCGCTGGCGTCGCGGACCGACGCGCTCGGGACCTGGTACCGCGGTCGCGCCCGGTACGGGCTCGGGTACCACCTGTGGACCGGCAACCCGTCCGACGCGAAGCCCGGTGTCGACGCGATGGCCGCGGCGATCGCCGACTTCGAGAAGGCGAAGCAACTCGAACCGAGCTTCGCCGGGTCGTGCGAAGACTGGATCGCGATGTGCCTCGGCTCGCAGGGCGCGATGCATCTCGCGGCCGGCGACCTCGAGAAGTCGGCGGAGGCGCTGATCGCATCGGCGGCGCTTCGGCCGGCCGCGATCACGACCGACCTCGGCGGCAACACCGTCAAGCGCTCGTTCCAGGTCCTCGTCGATCGCTACTACACCGGCAAGCGCGACCTCGCGACCAGCGTCGCGCTGCTCGAGCGATTCACGAAGCACGCGTCCGCCGATCCGGACCTGCTGAACAACCTCGGCCTGTTCGCGCGCGACCACGGCAATGCCGTCGAACGTCGCGACAAGGCCGCCGCGATGAAGCTCTACGAGACCAGCTACGCGGCCTACACGGCGGCGTCGAAGCTCGAGCCCGACAGCATCCGGCTGATCAACGACCGCGCGTTGATCCTGATCTACCACCTTCGGCGTGACCTCGACGAAGCGCGGCAGTGGCTCGAACGCGCGGGCGCCGAGGGCGAACGTCGGCTGAAGGAGTCGCCGCCCGCCACTGTCGACGAGCGCAACCAGCTCGAAGAGGCGACGGGCGACTGCTACCAGAACCTCGCGACG
>JAEYTU010000661.1 GCA_023433825.1 Planctomycetota bacterium | reverse complement strand
CCGACGCGCAGGTCGCGTGGCCGCGGAACGAGATCGACGCGCTGATCAAGATGGTGGGTGACGTGACCGAGATCCTTCGCGTCATCAGTTGGCTGGTCATGGTCGTCGCCGGCGCGGCGATCCTCGTCGCGCTCTACAACACGATGAACGAGCGGCGACGCGAGATCGCGATCTTGCGTTCGGTCGGCGCGCGCCGGAGCCAGATCGCGCAGATCGTCCTGCAGGAGGCGATGCTGGTCTCGTTCGTCGGTGCCGTGCTCGGCATCGCCGTCTGCCATCTCGCGGCGCTCGTGTTCGCGACGACGATCGAGGCTCGCACCGGCGTCTCGATCGACTGGGCCGCGTTCACGGACGACGAGGCCTGGCTTATCCTCGGCGTCACCGTGATCGGCGGGATCGCGGGGCTCCTACCGGCGATCAAGGGTTCCCTGACCCAAGTTGCCGACAACCTTGCGCCGACCACGTGATCGACCTCCGCACAGCGAGAACCGCATGAAACGCATCGAAGCACTCGGCCTGATGGCCGCACTGACCGCCGTCGGATCCGCGACGGCGCAAGGATCCGGGTCGTCGAACGCGCGCCCCACGGCGTCGCAAGTCCTCGAGATCCGCCTGATCGCCGAGGCCGCCGACGGAAAGACCGGCGAGAAGTTCGACCTCGCCGCCGAGAAGCAGCGGCTCGTCGCATGGCTCGAACGCGACGGCCACCGGCGACTGATCTCGGATCAGCCGTTGTCGATCGCGAAGTTCAACGCGACGAGTGCGAACGAAGGCGGCCCGTCGACGTCGCGCATTCGGTGGGTCGCCGGGACGATCCCTCCGTCGAGCACCGACCCGAAGACCTGGGGTCTCTCGCAAGCGACGCGGCCGGGATCGAGCGTCGTCGAGGTCTACACCGAGGCCGACTGGCGCACGGGGCCGACCGCGGACCGACGCTTCCTCGTCGAGCTGTATCCGCTCCGCGCCGACGGCGAGACGTTCGGCGCGTCCGACATCGACGTGGATCGCGCGCGCAGTCGGATCGATCCGGTGCAGCGCGAGCCGGAGTTCGAGTTCGCGATGAAGGCCGACCGCAAGAAGGCGTTCGCCGAATGGACCGGCAGCAACGTCGGGCGTCAGGTCGCGTTCGTGCTGAACGGACGCGTGCGCTCGGCACCGGTGCTGAAGTCTGCGATCACCGACGTCGCGACGATGCGGGGCAACTTCACGATCGGGGAAGCCGACGAGTTGTTGCGCGTGCTGCGCCTCGGCAACGCCGGAGAGACGACGGTCGTCGGTGGCAGCTCGGACAAGATCCCAGCGTCGGCCGATCCCGAGGACCTCCGCGCGGCCCAGGGCGCGGAAGCGATGCTCGAAGCCGAGCGCAAGGTCCGCGAGATGATCAAGTCGGGGAAGATCTCGGGCATCGACAAGATCGTCACGTTCGAAGAGATCTCGTCGTGGCCGTACGAGGACGGCCTGAAGGGGATGCCGAAGCAACTCGACTCGCTGAACGGCAAGCACGTGATGATGACCGGCTTCATGCTGCCGATCGACGAGGTCGAGGACATCAAGGAGTTCCTGCTCGTGCAGTCGCTGTGGGCGTGCTGCTACGGCCAGCCGCCGGACATCAACGGCATCGTGCGCGTCGTCATGAAGGGGAAGCGCATCGACTACCAGTTCGACCCGATCAAGGTCGTCGGCACGTTCAAGGTCGTCGCGAGTTACGAGGACGGCTACTGCGTCGACATCTATCAGCTGCACGCCGACTCGGTCGAAGTCATCAAGTGACCCCGCGCCCCGCGTCGTCCCCGTGCGAACGGGGGCGAGCGGTTCGTCAGGCTCCAGATCGCGTTCTCTGCTCGCGTCCCGATCCGGGACGCTTGAGCGCCGCGCCGGGGCTGTCGATAGGGGGGCATTCCATGTCCTCACGGCAGCAGCGACCCGTGCGCAAGACGCACCTGACCTTCCGGATGATCGCGGCGCTCGGCGTGGCGTCGGTCTTCCTGTCGATGCTGATCGCGTTCCTCGGCGCGGATCAGGCGTTCCAACGTCGCGTCTCGAATCGTCACGAAGCCAGTGAGACCCTCGCGGCGAGTCTGGCGCAGCGGTCGACGACGCTCGTCGAACTCGGTGACGATCTCCGGCTGAGCGTGCTTGCGACGGCGGCGGCCGACGTCGCGCAGGCGCGGATCCTGTTCCTCGATCGCGACGGGCTCGTCCGCGTCGACACCGGACTCGACGAAGGCGGATTGACCGTCCCGCTGCTCGCGCGGGAAGGCCCGTTCCGCCGCCTGCGCGACGACGGCGTCCACGAGGCCGTCGCACCGGTGCGCGGCGCCAGCGGCGACGTCGGCGAGGTGCGCGTGCGGTACGCGGAACCGGTGCGCTCGGGCCTCGACTTCGCGTGGTCGCTGTTCGCGTCGGCATTCGTCGTCAGCCTGTCGTTGGTCGCGATCGCCGGACTCTTCGCAGCGCAGTGGATGGCGCGGATCGACGAGGCGGCGGCCGCCGCGCGCCAG
>JAEYTU010000600.1 GCA_023433825.1 Planctomycetota bacterium | reverse complement strand
GTCCTGACTCGTCGGCGGACGACGTCGCGAAGGTCATCATGGCCGACCCGTCGGTCGCGACGAACATCCTGCGACTCGTCAACTCCGCGTACTACGGCCTGCAAGTGCGCGTCTCGTCGATCAGCCTCGCCGTCTCGATCATGGGCTTCAACATGACGCGCAAGGTCGCGTTGAAGGCCGCGGTGTTCAGCGTGTTCGGCAAGAGGGGTGAGAAGCTCGCGCAGTTCGACCCGCAAGAGTTCTGGCGCCACTCGATCTACACCGGCGTCGCCGCACGCGTGCTCGGGAGCGAGTCGCCGCGCTTCGCCGGCAATCACGCAGAGGACCTGTACATCTGCGGACTCCTCCACGACATCGGCAAGATCATCCTGCTCGAGAACGCGGGCAAGCGTTACCTGCCGGTGCTCGAACAAGCCGCTGCGAGCGGTCGTCCGGAGAGCGAGATCGAAGCGCAGGCACTCGGATTCACGCACGCCGACGTCGGCAGCGTGCTCGCGATCAAGTGGTTCCTGCCCGAGGATCTGACCATCGCGATTCGCTACCATCACGCGCCCGCCAAGGACCCGTTCCACAAGTCCCTTTCGTCGCTGATCCATCTTGCGGACCACCTCGCCTGGAGCTCGGGTCACCCCTCCACGCAGGGCACGGTCGCACCGCAGCTCGCGAACGAGGTCTACGAACAGGTCGGCATCGAGCCGAAGCAGGTCGAAGACCTGTTGCCGCAGGTCCAAGAGGACTTCGACGCGACGGGCTTGCCCTGGTGACGCGACGCTGAACGGCCCGCGCGACGGCGCCGCGCGCCGCGCGACATCACACAGGTGACGCGCTCGCGATGAAGTTCAAGCGCTGGGTCGTCTTCACGTTCCTCGTCCACGTCGTCGTCATCGTCGTCGACAAGGGCGCCGGGCTGATCCTCGCGCGGTTGTTGAGCGGCGAGCCGGAGGTCAAGGGCGCCGTCGACATGCTGTCGACGCTGCCGTTCATCCTGATGGCGATCGCGAATCTCGGCCTCGCGACGTCGCTCGTGTTCCACCTGCGCAAGCGGCTGTATCCGGTCGACGCCGTCGCCGAGACGACATGGGCTGTCGCGTGGTTGTGGGGTGGCATGGTCGCGCTGTTCGCGTACTTCGCGACGCGTTCGATCGGTCCGCTGCTGAAGCCCGAGTGGAACTTCGATCCGGTCTACGTCGCGCCGATCTGCGCCTGTATCCCGCTGCTGCTCGCGTCGAGCTACTTCAACAGCATCCAACTCGCCGTCGATCGGATCCGTGACTACAACCTCGTGCACGTCGTCGGATCGGTCGCGTTCCTGCCGATCTTCTTCGGGATCTACGCGGCCACGGGCGGCGACGCCGTGCAGGGGATGGCATTCGGGCGGCTCGCGACGGCGGCACTGGTGCTGCTCGTCGTCCTCTGGATGGTGCGCGACTTCGTTCGGATCCGCGCGCGCGTTCACTGGCCGTTCCTGCGCGACGGATTGACCTACGGTTGGCGTGCGAACGTCACGTCGGTCCTGATCTACCTGAACCACCGCATCGACCTGTACTACGTCGGCGGGCTCTTCCTCGCCGCGGGAGCGACCGGTGAGGCGCTGAAGCGGCAGCAGTTCGCGGAGGCGGCGTTCTACAGCCTCGCCGTCTCGTTCGCGGAACTCGTCTGGCACTTCCCCGAGGCGATGCGCGACCTGTTCTTCAGCAAGGTCGCGAGCCAGAGCGCGGAGGAAGCGCGTCGTTCGACGCCGGCACTGTCGCGGATGTGTCTGCTCGTCTCGTGCGTCGGTGGCCTCGTCGTGTGGCTCGTGTTCGACCCGGCGATGTCGCTGTGGATGTCGAACGACTGGGAAGCGGCGAACTGGCGTTCGACGGTCGTTCCGTGCGTGACGATCCTGATGCCGGGCACCGTGTTCTTCACCGTCGCGAAGATCCTGCAGAACGATCTCGCCGCGCGCGGCCGACTCGATCACTGCATCGCCGCGTGCGTGACGACGTTCGTCGTCATGACGGTGCTGGGGATCCTGTGGATCCCGGAGAGTGGAGCGATCGGCGCGGCGTGGGCGTCGACGATCGCCTACGGCGCGTCGGTGCTCTACACGCTCGTCGCGTATCGGATGACCGGCGGAGCACCGATGCTCGCGTGTCTCGTCCCGCGTCGGTCGGACCTCGTGCACCTGCGCGACATCTACCGCGCGGTCGCAGAGAAGATCGGCCAGATCCTCGGTCGCCGCGGCTCGTGAACGCGCTCGACATCGCCGTCGTGATCCCGGCGTACCGCGCCGAGCGGTTTCTCGCCGAGACACTGTCGAGCGTGGTCGCGCAGACGCTGGCGCCGGCCGAGGTCGTCGTCGTCGACGACGGCTCGCCGGACGCGACCGCCGAGATCGCAGCGACTTTCACCGCGCGCGGGGTGCGCGTGCTGCGGCAGGCGAACGCCGGGCCGGCGGCAGCGCGCAACCATGGCATTCGCGCGACGAGTGCACCGTGGATCGCGTTCGTCGATGCCGACGACCTGTGGGCTCCGGAGAAGCTCGCGCGGCAGGCGGCCGAGATCACGAACGCTGCCGACGCCGAGATCGTCGCGTGCTGCACCGACGCGTGGCTGCTGCGCGACGGCCGACGGACGACGCGGCGCCTGGCATCGCACGTTCCGCCGGCACGCTTCGCGTTGACGACGCTGCTCGCCGGCAATCCGGTCGTCGCTTCTTCGGTCGTCGTGCGGCGCGACGCACTCGTGGCGGCCGGCATGTTCGACGAGGACCCGGTGCTGGTCGCGACCGAGGACTACGACCTGTGGCTGCGGCTGATCGACCACGGCGTGTTCGCCTACGTCGACGAGCCGCTCGTCGACTACCGCGTGCACGCCGCAAGCCTGTCGAGTCCGTCGCGCTTCGTCGGCGGGCTGGACCGAATCTTCGCGAAGCTCGCCGCGACGCACGAAGACGATCTGGTCGTCGAAGCGGCCGGGCGTCGGCGTCGCGCGCAGGCGCGTCTCGACGCCGCCTACGCGTCGATCCGTGCCGGCGACGGCGCGACCGCGCGCCAGTGGCTTCGGCGCGCGCGGGAACTGTGCGCGTCACGGCGCGCGGTCGCGCGGCTGTGGCTGCGGAGTTGGGTTCCGTTCCGCGGGCGCGACTGAACGGTCACTTCGCGAACGAACGGATCTTCGCGACGAGCGCCTTCACGACTTCCGGTTTGTCCTTCAGGTCCGGGTTTGGCGGCATCATCGGGCTCAGCCCGACGGCTGGACCGCCCTCGACGATCGCCTTCGCGATCGCGTCGTCGGTCACTTTCGACTGCCACTGCTTGTCGGAGTAGTCCCGCGGCTTCGGGTTCAGCGCGGCGGCTGCCATCCCGTCGCCCTTGCCCGTCGCGCCGTGGCACGCCGCGCAGACGGTCGAGAACAGCTCGTCGGCGCGCTTCTGCGAGGCAGCGCTGACGGCGACCACCGGGGTATCCGATTTCGGATCGACCTTCGCGGGAGTGGTCGGCTTGTCGGCGGGGGTGGGCGACTTGTCGCCGCACGCGATCGCGAGCACGGACAGGACGGCGAGAGAGCAGACGAACACGGGGCGCGGCTTCATGTCGGGATCCTCTGGGAAGGCCATGAAAGCCGCGTGAGTCGCGACGAATTTCGCGCCTCTCGCGCGCGTCAGACCGCCCTCAGTGCCGCGCGCGGCGACATGCGCGCTGCGCGTCGCGCCGGCAGCGCTCCGCCGAGCAGTCCGATCAGCGCGGACAACACCATCGCCTGTACGACGACGTCGCTGGTCACCCGGAACGAGAACGACTGCTCGGTAAACGTCGCCCAGTTCGTCGTTCCGGTCGCGATCCCGTTGCACTGCCAGCCGAGCACGACACCGAGCGCGCCACCGACGACGCCGAGCGTGACCGACTCGATCAGGAACCCGACGAAGATCGCGCGCGGCGAGAACCCGATCGCCAGCAGCGTGCCGATCTCGCGCGTGCGCAGCGCGACGCTGGCGAGCAGTGTGTTCGTCGCCCCCGCGACGGCCCCGACACCCATGACGACCGCCAGGAACCACGCGAGCACCTTCAACGCGATGCTGAGCGCGCCGGCCTGCTTGGCGAAGTACTCGCGCTCGGTCTGCGGGGCGACGTCGAGCCGCGGGTCCTCGGCCAGACGCGCGCGCAGATCCGCGATCGACGCGGGATCCGCCAACCGGCCGATCACCGTGTTGAACCCGGAGCGATCGAGGATCCGGACGAAGATCTCGGCGTCGAGCCAGATCTCCGAGTCGTAGGCCTGCCCGCCGGCGTCGAGCAGTCCGACGATCCGCCAGCGATAGCCGGCGAGGTCGATCTCGCTTCCGACGTCGATCCCGGGCAGCCGCCCGCGCAGCCCGCTTCCGACGACGAGTTCGTAACGCCCCGGAACGAACATTCGCCCGCCGTCGGCGACCTTCACGCTGCGTCGGATCGCGAGGCCGATCGGACCCGTGCCCCGCACCGGAATGTTCGTCTTGCCGCCATCGCTGCGCGCGACGCTGAACGCCGCATACACCTCGGGCTCGGCCATCACGCGGCCGGTCTCGTCGCGCGCGAACGCCTTGTCGGTCGTCAGGATTCGCGCCGCGCCGCGCGACACACCCGACACGCCTTCTGACGTCGCGCTCGCGCGCAGCAGGACGACGTTCGTGTCGTCGCCGGTCCCTGCAAGCGCGCTCTCGAACCCGCGGGCCAGCGCGAGGACGAGCACCAGAACGGCGACCGAGAACGCGATTGCCGAGACCGTCAGCAGCGTCGCGCCCTTGCGGACGAACACGCTGCGGAAGTTGTAGGTCAGTGGGATCGCGAGCATCGGCGACGCCTCAACCGGACCGCAGCGCGCGAACGATCGTCGTCCGCGACGCGACGATCGCGGGTGCGATCCCGGACACGAGCGCGAGGCCGAGGCCGATGCCGGCGGCCGTCAGCAGCGTCCCGTCCGTGACGACGAACTCGGGGAACACGACGGTCGCGAGGTGCAGCGGCTGCCCGTGCCACAGCAACCGCGCGAGCCCGGCGCCGAGCAGCGCACCGCCGCCGCAGAGAAGCGTCGCTTCGACGAGGTACAGCGCACGCAGCGTGACGTTGCCGAACCCGAGCGTCTTCAGCACGCCGATCTCCTTCACACGTTCGGCGACCGCGAGCAGCATCGTGTTCAGCGTGATCATGAAGCTCGCGAAGATCACGGCGCCGCCGATGAACGAGAACAGCAGGCCGACGTTGCCCCACATCGACAGGAACTGCGCTTGGAACGCGGCCTCCGGCTGTGTCAGCGTGCGATGACCGGAGTTCGCGAACAGCGCGTCGACCTGCGTCGCGATGCGCGGGCCCTGCGCCTCGTCGCGGATGTCGATGCTGAGGATCCCGACGACGTCGGGACGACGCATCCCTTCGTTCAAGTACGACCAGTGGAAGAACATCGTCTCCTCGTCGTAGGTCGGGTTGTCGGACGCGTAGATCGCCGCGATCGTGAAGCGCCAGTCGCCGGGGAAGATCGTCCCTTCGAGCGCCAGCGGATCACCGACACGCAGCCCGTACCGAGCCGCGAGACCGCGCCCGACGATGCAGGTCGCCTTGCCGCGCTCGAATCGATCCCAGTCTTCGGCGGACAGCCGGTACTCGGCGCGACGTTCCGATCGATCGCCGTACTGATCGCGGAACGCCGTCGCGTCGACCGCGAACCGCGCGAAGAACTCGGACGGGTCGCCGCGGAAGACGCCGTCGAACCACGTCCAGTGGCCGACGCCGCCGATCCCGTCGATGCGCGCCGCGCGGATCTTCTCGACGGTCGACAACGGCAAGAGCTGGAACAGACTGACGGCGCTGCTCGCGATCAGGCGATTGCCGCCGACGCCCGAGATCAGCGCGTCGAGCGACGTCAGGACGGTCTGCAACGTGCAGAACAGGAACAGAGCGAGCGCCACGCTGCCGACGGTCAGCGACGTTCGGAGCTTGCTGGCGCGGAAGTGCGCGAGGATCAGGCGAAGTGGCACGGCGTCAGATCTCGCGCGGCCCGGCGGCGACGGCGCCGCGTTCCATGTGGACGAGCCGCGTCGCGCGCGCGGCAGCCTTCGCCGAGTGCGTGACCATCAGGATCGTCTTGCCGAGGTCGCGATGCAGCGCGCCGAGCAGGTCGAGGATCTCCTCGGAGTTGCGTTCGTCGAGGTCGCCGGTCGGTTCGTCGGCGAGCAGGAACGATGGATCGGTCACGATCGCGCGCGCGATCGCGACGCGCTGCTCCTGCCCGCCGGAGAGTTCGCGCGGGTAGTGATCCATCCGGTCGGCGAGGCCGACCAGCGTCAGTGCCGTCTCGGCGCGGCGGCGACGTTCGCGGCGGGAGAGTCCGAACAGCAGCAGCGGGAGTTCGACGTTCTCGACGGCGCGCAGCACCGGCAGCAGGTTGTAGAGCTGGAACACGAACCCGACGTTGTGCGCCCGCCAACGCGCGAGCGCCTCGTCGTCGAGCGGCGCGATGTCGACGTCGCCGACCAGTATTCGACCCGAGTCCGGGCGATCGAGTCCGCCGAGCAGGTTCAGCAGCGTCGTCTTGCCGCTGCCCGATGGGCCCATCAGTGCCGCGAACTCGCCGCGCGCGATGTCGAGATCGAGGTTCGCCAGGACTTCGACCGTGTTGCCGCCGCGCGCGAACGTCTTGCGGAGCGACTGCGCGCGGATCAGGGGGGAATCGGTCACGCGCCGCAGTCTCCCGCGCCGCGCGTGGTCAGTCGACGTGAATGTGTCGGCCGCCGTTCTGATCGGCCAGCTTGCCGAGGAAGCTGGTCTCGTTCTTGTCGCCGAACGTGACCGTGTGAATCGTCAGTTTGCGCAGCGAGTTCGACGTCCGGACGAGCCGCAGGATCTCGTCCGTGTCGACGACCTCGCCGAAGCTCGGCGCGCCGTCGCTCAGCACGTAGATCGTGTCGAACGCGGTCTCGTAGTACTTGTCGTAGAGCCCGCGGCCGGCGAACTGCAGCGCCTTGTCGAGCGCGCCGTAGAGGTTGGTCGGGCCGCGCGGCGCCAGTGAATCGAGATACGTGCCGAGCAGGTCGTCGCGGGTTTCGTCGTCGATCTTCGCGATCGTCGGCCTCCCGTCCTTGCCCTCGCGCCAGACGCGCACTTCGTCGCTGAACACGATGAGGTTGAACCCGGTGCCGTCGGCCATCGCGCGAACGATCCGCTTCAACTCCTCGACGACGAGCTTCGCCTTCGTCGACGTCGTGCCGGCGCTCGCCGACGTCGTGCTGCTGCGCAGCGTGACCGGTTCGGCCATCGAGCCCGAGAAGTCGACGATGAACAGCACGCGGTCGCTCTCCAGCGACAGCGAGAAGAACTTCGCGTAGCGCTCGTCGCCCTTCGCCGCTGCGCGCTCGGCGTCGGTCCCGAAGCGGAACGCGGGCGCTTCGTTCTTCCACCATTCCTTCCACGGCGCGGCACTGCCGACGGCCATGTTCTGACCGGTCATCCGTTCGAGCAGGCGATGCAGCTTCATGTCCATCGCCCACGGGTCCTTCTTGCGCCCGTTCTCGCTCTCCAAGCCGGCGATCAGCGCCGGGATCGCGTCCTTGCATCGCAGCGCGAACAGCGCCTCGGCCGCCGCCGCGCGCACCTGCCAGATCTTGTCCTGCGTGACGAGTTCTCGCAGCCGCGTGACGGCCTGGTCGCGGAGCTTGTCGACGGCCGGGTCGGGTGTCCGTTCGCGCGTCTCGTCGGTCAGCGGTCCGAGCGAACGGCCGATCGCGTTCGTCGCGGCGATCCGCACGTTGGGCTCGACGTCGCGCGTCAGTTGCAGGAACGGGAGGATCGTGTCCTGCGACGGTGTCTGCGCGAGTGCGTTGACGGCCTTGACGCGTTCGTCGGCCGGCAGGCTGCCGGCCGCGCGGAGCAGTTCGAGCGTGCTGCCGACGCCGCCCTTCATCCCGAGCACGCGCAGCACGGCCGCGCGCGACGTCGGCGTCGCACCTTCGGCGCCGCGCAAGAGGCCGAGCAGCCACTGGCCGACGCTCGGATCGGTCATCGCCGCGAGGCGTTCGCAGGCGAGTCGCTGCACGAACCACGGGCGAAGTTCACGATGGAAGTCGAGCCGCGCCGTCGCCGAGTTCTCGTCGGGAGGGACCGGGTCGATCGCGGCCGCGGCGAACAACTTGCGCGCCGCCGTCAGATTGTTCCACCGCGCCAGCGCATCGAGGATCGCCGTGACCTCGGTCACCGCGGCCTCGTCCTCGACACCGCCCTTGACGAACCGGAACGCACCTTCGCGGTAGGTCTTCAACCAGCTCTCGAACCGGACGAAGTCGGCGAGGCTCGGATCGTCGGCCTTCGGATCCTGCTTGGCGCTTCCTGCGCGTTGCGCCGGTAGCGACGTCGCGGCGACGCAGACGAACGCGAGGGCGAGGACGCGCAGGCAGTGGACTCGCGGTTGGTTGTTCGAAGACATGGGCGGGAGAGTGTCGCGCGTCTCCGCGGTGGGTGACAGGGCCTCGTCGACCGTTCGTTCGCGACGCGCAGTGTCGACCGCCCGAAGCAGCACGCCGACCTGCACGGCCCTCAAGCGGCACGGTCGATCGTCCCGATACCGACCCGACCCATCGCAGCCCGCGATCGGGCCGCAGCCCAGGGT
>JAEYTU010000565.1 GCA_023433825.1 Planctomycetota bacterium | reverse complement strand
CGGACAGGCGTGCGTCGTGCAGTTCGGCGCGACGACGACGCTGGTCGACTGCGGGAGTCTCGGCGATGCACGGCGGGCGGCGCGGCTCGTCGTCGCAGCGATCGCGCCGCGGCGCCGCGTCGACCTCGTCGTCGTCACGCACGCCGACGCCGATCACTGGAATGGGATCCCGCACCTGTTGGAGAGCGTGCCGGTGAAGCGCGCGTGGCTGCCGCGTGCACTGGCCGGCTCGCCGTTGGATCGCCGGCTGCGCGCGGCCGGCGTCGTCGTCGCGACGATCGATGCCGGCTCGACGTTCACGGCCGAGTCGCTGACGGCCACGCTGCCTCCGGTCGCCTCACTGCGCAGCAACGACCACAGCCTGTGGGTGCACGCTCGCTTCGCGTCGTTCACGGCACTCGTGACCGGGGATGCCGAAGCGGACGGCACGGCGGCGTGGCTCGCGACGGCGCACGCCGGCCCGGCCGACGTGCTGGTGCTGCCGCATCACGGTCGGAAGAACGCGAACGTCGAAGCGCTGCTCGACACCGTCGCCCCTCGACTCGCGCTCGTGTCCGACGGGGCGCGCGATGCCCCACCACCGCAGGCCACCGCGGCGCGCGCCCGCGGGATCCACGTTCTGCGAACCGGCACGAGTGGCGCGATCACGCTGCTCGACGGCAAACCACCGACGGTCGCGACGGCACGCCCGCCGCCGTTCCTCGAGGCGTTGCACCGGTGAACGTGCCGCCGACAGCGCGCCGCGCGTCAGCGACCGTCGAGGCGACCGAGGCACAGCAGCGCCATCGCCGTTCCGTAGACGCGGCCGAGTTCGTGCGAGTCGACGAAGCAGCCGTCGATTTCGACGATCCCGAGGATCGTCGCGCGCAGCCGCTCGATCGCGGCCGCACGTGCGTCCTCGTCGGCGAGCCGCAACGCGGCCTCGACGCGACCGTGCACGTCGTACCAGTAGAAGAACCCGCCGTAGCCGAGCGCGTTCGCGTGGTCGTCGTACTTGCGCGTCGACTCCAACTGGTCGTGATGCTCGAACGACGCCGCGACGGCCGCCGCGAGCCGCTGCGCGTCACTCTCGCCGTGCAGGAACATCGCCAGTTCGCACAGCGGCATCCGTCCGGCGGCGGACGGGACGTTCGCGCGCGCCGTGCCACGCCGGACGGCTGCATACGTGAACGCGCCTTCGTTCGTCCGCGCACGCGCGAGCGCGCCGAGACCGCGGCCGATGCGCTCACGCGACACGTCGATTCCATGCGTCTCGGCCAGATGCAGGACCCACAGCGCCGTCGCCGTCGCGAAGGGGTTCGGATACTCGTGGAACCAGGCGCCGTCCTCGGGCTGCAACGCCGTCAACCGATCGCAGAGATCCTTCGTCTTCGCGCGCAGCGACGGCGTCTCGCCGTGGCGATCGGCATACCGGCACAGGAACGCGATCCGATACGCGTAGGCCCACAGGATCTCGTCGCGGTCGACGAGGTTCAGTCGCGCGTCGTCGACGACGTGCGCGAGGATCCGGCGCAGCGTCGGACTCGGTTCGCCGGTCTCGTGCACGAGCAGCGCGAGACCGACGATCGCCGTCACGGCGGCGTGGACGTTCGGGAGGCTGTCGGTCCCGCCGAAGTCGTAGCGGCTGTCCGGGAACCCACCGTCCTCGTGCTGCATCGCCCGCAGGAACGCGAGCGAGCGCGCGATCGCCGTCGCCGCGTCGTAGACGCCGGCGGGCGCCGTCGAGCCGACGCCGGTCGACGCCAGCACAGGGTCGGGCAGCGCGAGGAAGTCCTCGAAGCCGAGCGCGAACGGCCCGAAACCCTCTGCCTCGGCAGCGCACTTCTGACCGAGCGGGTCGTCTGGGAACCGCGTCGCCGTCTCGGCCCACAGCGCACGCGCGCGCGCCTTCTCGCCGCGGCGATCGAGGATCGCGCCGCGCAGGAATGCGAGCGCCGCCGCGTCGTCACCGTTCGCCTTCGCGGCATCGAGTCGCTTCGTCGCCGCGTCGAGGTCGCCGGTCGCGTAGGCCGCGAGCGCCGCGTCGAACGCGTTCGTCGCCGCGCGCGCCGGCGCTACCGCCGCCGCCTTCTCCGCACCGAGCGCGCGCCGCAGCGTCGCCTCGAACCACGCCGGCGCGAACGTCGTGATCCGGTCGACGCGGGCCACCTCGACGCCTTCGCCGTCGAGCACGAGCCAGCCCGGTTCGACGAACCGACCGCGCACGAGACCGTGGCGCTTCTGCAGTTCCCCGCTCGCGTTGGCGCGCACCGGGACGAACGCGTCGTTCAGCAGCGCGATCGTCGACGGCCACGAGAACGGTCCGGCGCGCATCAAGAGGTCGATCTCGGGCGTTCGATCCATCGGCGAACCGGCGACGGTCGGCACGTACCAGAACACCGGCTTCCCGCTCTTCGCCGCCGCGGCGACGGCCGCATCGACGTCGTCGTGCCACTTCACCCCACTCCCGACGCGCGCCGCGATCGCCGACGGGGCCGCGCGGATCTTGCGCGTCGAGTTCCGTTCCGC
>JAEYTU010000557.1 GCA_023433825.1 Planctomycetota bacterium | reverse complement strand
ACGCCGTTCCGCGGCTGCTGGCCGCGGCGACACGCGCGATCCCCGAGTCCGAGCGGATGGCAGAGCTCGCGCTCGCGACGCTGCTCGAGGCCCCGCGGGAGCGCACGAAGCCGGCCCCACGCAGTGCCGGCCTGCCGAGCGCCGAGTCGGATGTCGCAATCACGCCCCCGCCGGGATCGGAGGTGCCGCGTGTCGTGGCGCTGGTCGCGTCGATCCTGCTCAGCCTCGTGCTCGTCGCGGCGCTGCGCCGGCGGGCGGCGGCCGACGCCGCCGGCTTCGTCGATCCTTGACGCGGAGTGCACGGGGGATGAACGACGGGCCCGACGATCCGGCGCCTGTTCGTAACCATCTCCACGAGAGAACTGCACCGTGCGACTCCCCACATCCCTCGCGACGAACGTCGCGTTCGCTTGTTTCACCCTTCCCCTCTTCACCTCTGTCGACCTCCGCGCGCAGATCGCGCCGGGCAACCTCGTCGTCGTTCGCGTCGGCGACGGCACGGCTCCGCTGACGAACGCCGCACAGCCGGTCTTCGTCGACGAGTACACGACGGCCGGCACGTTGGTGCAGAGCGTTGCCCTGCCGACGGCCGCCACCGGTGGCAATCAGCCGTTCGCGAACTCCGGCACCGCGACGTCGGAAGGCTTCCTCCAACTGTCGGCGGACGGCGCCTACCTGATCTGCACCGGCTACGCCGCGACGCCGGGCACGCCGTCGATCGCCTCGACCGCCAGTGCGACGACGCCGCGCGTGATCGCGCGGATCGCGCGCAGCGGCAGCATCGACACGAGCACGGCGCTGTCGGACGCGTTCAGCGGCAACAACATCCGCAGCGCGACGAGTGACGACGGCATGCAGTTCTGGGCGTCGGGCGCGAACGGCGGCATCCGCTTCGCGACGCTCGGGGCCACGACGTCGACGTCGCTGAACTCGACGGCGCCGACGAACAACCGCGTCGTCGGGATCGTCGGTGGCCAGCTCTACGCGACGAGCGCGAGTGGCGCGTTCCACGGTCTGTCGGTCGTCGGGTCCGGTCTGCCGGTGACGTCTGGACAGTCGATCACGCTGCTCCCAGGCATGTCGTCGACGTCGGGTCCGTCGTTCTACGACTTCTTCTTCGCCGGTCCGTCGACGCTCTACGTCGCCGACGATCGCACGAACGGCAACGGCGGGATCCAGAAGTGGACCGAGACCGCGGGCACGTGGTCGCTGCAGTACACGCTGGCGCCGGCGACGAACGTCGGCGTGCGCGGAATCACCGGCACGGTGACGAGCGGCATCGCGACGCTGTACGCGACGTCGACGGCGAATCAGCTCGTCGCCGTGACCGACGTCGGTTCGGCGTCGACGGTCGCCGTCGTCGCGAGCGGACTGACGAACACGGTCATGCGCGGCGTGCGCATCGTCGAGACACCGGGACGCATCGAGCGCGTCGCACACGGGTGCGGGCAGACGACGTTCGTCGCGACCGGCTTCCCGACGATCGGCGGCCGCGTGTCGGCGACGGTCGGGAACGTGACCGGCGTCGCCGTGATCGGACTCGGCTTCGCGCTGACGGCGACGCCGTTCTGCGGCTGCACGATCGGCCACGACTGGCTGCTGTCGCTGCCGACCGGACAACTGACGTTCGACATCCCGAACAATCCGACGCTGCTCGGCGCGCGATTCGGCCTGCAGGGCGCGGAAGCTCTCGGCCTCGGCGGCTGCCCGTCGCCGCAGATCACGACGACCGACACGATGATCGTCACGATTCGCTGAACGTCACGATTCGCCGACCCGCGCGGCCCGCCCGTCGGCGACACTCCCCGGCTCCCGTCTGACCTCGGAGCCGTGCCATGCGAGCTGCAAGTTCCGTCGCGACCTCGGTCGCATTCGCGTGCGTCGTCGGAATCGCGCTGTCGACCGTCGAGGTCCGCGCGCAGATCGCGACCGGCAACCTCGGCGTCTTGCGGATCGGCGACGGCGCGACGCCGCTGTCGACGTCCGCGCATCCGGTGTTCGTCGACGAGTACACGGTCGCAGGCGTGCACGTTCGGACGATCCCGCTGCCGGTCGCCGCGAGCGGCCAGAACCAGCCGTGCACGAATTCCGGCACGGCGACGTCCGAAGGACTTCTGACGCTGTCTGCCGATGCTCGCTTCCTGGTCTGCGCCGGCTACGCGGCGCCGCCGGGACGCGCGTCGGTCGCGTCGACGACCAGCACGTCGACGCCGCGCGTCCTCGCGCGGATCGGACTGAACGGCAGCATCGACACGAGCACGGCGCTGACCGACGCGTTCTCCGGTGGCAGCGTTCGCAGCGCCGTTACCGACGATGGCGCGCGGTTCTGGGCGGCCGGTGCGAGCGGCGGTGTTCGGACGGCGCTGCTCGGCGCGTCGACGTCGACGGCGCTGCACACGTCGGCACCGACCAACAACCGCGTGGTCACGATCGTCGGCGGCCAGCTCTACGTCTCGAGCGCGAGCGGCGGGTTCCACGGCGTCGGCCTCGTCGGGACCGGGCTGCCGGTGACGGGCGGCCAATCGGTCTCGCTGCTGCCGGGCATGCCGTCGGGGTCGGGACCGTCGTCGTACGACTACTTCTTCGCCGATCGTTCGACGCTGTACGTCGCCGACGATCGAACGAACGGCAACGGTGGCGTGCAGAAGTGGACCGCGTCGGGCAGCACGTGGTCGCGGCAGTACACGCTCGCGCCGGCGTCGAACGTCGGCTGCCGCGGATTGACGGGCGCCGTGATCGGCGGTGTCGCGATCCTGTTCGCGACGACGACCGACAATCGCGTCGTGCGCGTGACCGACGTCGGCCCGGGGTCGCCGTTCGTCGTCGTCGTGACGAGTCAGCCGAACATGGCGTTGCGCGGGATCCGTCTCGCGATCGCACCGGGTCGCATCCAACGCCTGAGCCACGGCTGCGGCGCGACGACGATCACGGCCACGGGGTTCCCGACGATCCGTGGGCGCGTGACGGTCGGGATCGGCAACGTGACCGGCGTGGCGGTCGTCGGGCTCGGGTTCACGCTGCAATCGTTGCCGTTCTGCGGGTGCACGATCGGCCACGAGTGGTGGCTGTCGCTGCCGACGCCGCAGCTGACGTTCGACATCCCGGCCAATCCGACGCTGCTCGGTGCCCGCTTCGGGCTGCAAGGCGCCGAGGCGTTCGGCGTCGGCGGCTGTCCGTCCCCGCTCGTGACGACGACCGACACGATGGTCGTCACGATCCGCTGAACGGCGACGCCGCGCCGCCGCGCGTCACTTCGCGACGAAGTTGACGAGGCGTCCGCGGACGACGATCTCCTTGACGATCGTCTTGCCGGCCAGGTGCTCGGCGACGGCGGCACGCGCCGCTTCGAGCACGGTCGCCTCGTCGGCGTCGGCGGCGACCGTGATCCGCCCGCGGATCTTGCCGGTGACCTGCACGGCGAGTTCGACCTCGTCGTCCTTCAGCATCGCCGGGTCGTGGCTCGGCCACGGCTCGTAGGCGAGCGACGCCGTGCCGCCGAGGCGGCGCCACAGTTCCTCGGCGATGTGAGGCGCGAACGGCGCGAGGATCAGGACGAAGCGGCGGGCCTGCGAAGTCAGCAGCCGCCCGCCCGCCTTCGTCGCGTCGTTGACGAACGTCATCATCGCCGCGATCGCCGTGTTGAACGCGAGGCGTTCGACGTCGGCGCCGACCTTCGCGATCGTGCGATGCAGCGCTCGTTCGAGCGCCATGTCCGCCGTTGCGCCGGTGTCGGCGAAGTGCGCGTGCACGGGGCCGGCGCTGTCGTCCTCGGGGACGACGAGGCGCCAGACGCGGCCGAGGAAGCGATGCACGCCGGGGACGTCGTCGGGATTCCACGGCTTCGCGTCGGCGAGCGGCCCCATGAACATCTCGTAGAGCCGCAGCGTGTCGGCGCCGTACTGCGCGACGACGTCGTCGGGGTTGACGACGTTGAGGTAGCGCTTCGACATCTTGGTCACGATCCGCTTCAGCGGCGCGCCGGTCGGTGCGTGGCGATGCCCGCCGGCGCCGTCCTCCTCGGCCTCGGTCATCGGCACGATCCCGCCGCGCGCGTCCTCGAACGCGTAGCTGAGGATCATTCCCTGGTTGTAGAGGCGGCCGAACGGCTCCTTCGTCGAGACGAGCCCGAGGTCGAAGAGCACCTTGTGCCAGAAGCGCGCGTACAAGAGGTGGCCGACCGCGTGCTCGGTGCCGCCGACGTAGAGGTCGACCGGCATCCAGTAGCGCTGCGCTTCGAACGAGAACGGCGCGGCGTCGTTGCGCGGATCGCAGAAGCGGAGGAAGTACCACGATGAACCGGCCGAGCCGGGCATCGTGTTCGTCTCGCGCAGCGCAGGGGCGCCGGTGCGATCCGTCGTGCGGACCCAGTCGGCGGCTTTCTCGAGCGTCGGCTCGGGGCGGCCGGACGGACGGAAGTCGTCGAGCACCGGGAGCTGCAACGGCAGCGCGTCGTCGGGCAGCAGTTCGACGGTGCCGTCTTGGCGGTGCACGAGCGGGAACGGCTCGCCCCAGTAGCGCTGCCGCGAGAACAGCCAGTCGCGCAGGCGATAGGTGATCTTCGCCGTGCCGGCCGAGCGCGCTTCGAGGAATGCGATGACGGCGCGCTTCGCGTCGGGCTGCGACAGCGGGGTCAGGTCGAGGCCTTCGGTCGTGCTGTTGGCGTACGGCGCGTGGCCGGTGAAGCACGCCTTCCCGGTGCGGACGGCGGCGTCGTGTGCGGGGTCGTCGGTCGACGGCGCGAAGATCGGCGGGACTGACAGTCCGTGCGCCGTCGCGAAGCGGAAGTCGCGTTCGTCGCCGGCCGGCACGGCCATGATTGCGCCGGTGCCGTAGGTCACGATCACGTAGTCGGCGATCCAAATCGGAAGACGGCTGCGCGGATCGTTCGCGGGGAACAGCGGATTGCGTCCGTAGGCGCCGGTGAAGACGCCGGTCATCTCCTTCGCGAGGTCGGTGCGGTCGAGTTCGCTCTTCGCG
>JAEYTU010000552.1 GCA_023433825.1 Planctomycetota bacterium | reverse complement strand
ACCGACGAGCGGCAACGTCAGGTCGTCGTTCGTGCGCAGCTCATCGGCGTGGATCAACACCGGCCACGCCTCGACGCCGATCTCGCCGAGCATCGCGTTCAACAGCAGCGCCTTGTCTTTGCAGTCGCCGTGACGGCGTTCGAAGATCACCGGCGTCGCGTACGGCTTGTAGCCGTGAACACCGAACTCCCAGGCCGTGTAGCGGATGTCGGTCGTCACGAAGCGGTGCAGCGCCGCGATCTTCTCGGCCTCGGTGGTCAGTTCGGCCGTCAGCTCGGCGACCTTCGCGCGCATCGCCGGTGAGACCTCGATCTGGTTGCGGATCAGGTTCCACCACCAAGCGCCGAGCGCGTCCCAACTCGCGTGCGTCGAGACGCGGACGAGAGGGCGCAGCTCGCGATCCTCGGGCCGCTGTTCCTCGACGAGTCCGCGCGCGATGCCGCGCATCGCGAAGCGGACGACCTTGCGGCCGGACGCGTCGGTGGACTCCGCTCCCGCCGGTGCACCGTTCGCCGGTTGGAAGCGGTAGTCGCGGCCGGGATCGAGCACGAGGACGAGTTCGGCGTCGGCGGTCGGCATGTCGAACGTCGCGCCGAACACGTGGACGAAGTGGAACATGTCGCCGAAGAACGTCGGCGCGACGTCGTCGACGCGCTGGCGGATCTCGACGACGTCGCCGACGCGCAGCGGCGGCAGCGCCGCCGACGGCCCGCGGATCTGCGGCGTCAGGTCGGCCTCGCCTTCGCGCACGACGCGGACCGTCAGCAGCCGCGCGCGCTGCTCGCCGCGGTGGTGGGGCACGCCCCAACCGTCGAGCCGTCGCGCGCCGGCTTCGCTCGTCACGCGGACGAGCAGATGGGAGTACGTGCTCGTCGTTCCGCCGCGCATCGCGTGGACGACGCGCTGTTCCAGGATGCAGTGGAACGGATCCGATGCTGCGGCGGCGTCGTTCGGGGGACCGGTGTCCGCGGCGAGGACGGCATTCGTGTCGCGTTCGAACGCGGCGTGGAACGGCAGCTCGTCGGCGGCGAGGAACTCCAGCTGGCGGCGCTCGTCCTTGCGTGCCGGATTCAGGTCGAGCGCAGCGGCGAGCGCGCCGCGTTGCAGTTCGACGTTGCCGGCGCAGGCATGCAGCCGAGCGAGCTCGACGAACGCCGCGTCGTCCTCGGGGCAGATCCGCAGCCACTCGGTCCAGCCGGCGATCGCCGCGTCGACGTCGCCGGCCAACTCGTGCAGGCGCGCAGCCTGCCGATGGAGGACGCGGGCGAACGGGTCGAGCACGAGCGCGGCGGCGAGCATTCGGCGCGCGGCGTCGGCCTCACCGGTGCGAACGGCGAGTTCGGCCGCCTTCGCGACGCGGTCGGCGTCGTGGCGCGCCGCGACGGATGCGCGCTGCAGCGCGGCGGCGCGTGCGAGGCGTCCTTGCGCCTCGGCGATGGCAGCGGCCCGCGCCAGGACGTTCGGATCGTTCGGCGCGTCGCGCAACGCCGTCTCGACGGTGCGCGCGGCGAGCGGTGCGAGCGACATGCGCTGCAGGATCTGCGAGTGCAGCAGCAGCGCGTCGCCATGCGTGGGCGCGAGTTCCGTCGCGCGTCGTGCCATCGCCTCGGCGCGCGGCGTCGGGCCGAGACCGTCGAGTTCCAAGCGGGCGAGTTCGACGAGGGCCTCCACGTGGTCGCCATCGAGCGCGAGCACGGCTTCGAGGTCGTGGCGGCGCGCGTTCTCCTCCTTCTCGGCCGCGATGCGGACCGTGCGGACGCGACACTGCGCGAGACGGAAGCGAGCGCGCGGGTCGCTTTGCATCGCGGCCGCGGCCTGCTGCGCGAACGCGAGATCGCGCCGTTCGGTCTGATCGTCGGGATGACGCAGCAGCAACCACTCGGCGAGTCGCAAGGCGGCGGCGGGGTCGCTCGACGCGCGTTCCTGCAACCGATCGAACGCACCGCGGTCGGCGGTGGGAGTGCGGTTCGGCGTCGGTGCGCCCGGAACCGCAGCGGCCGCAGCGGCGGCTGCGACGTCGTCGGGATTCGCGGCAGCGCGGACCGCGCGCACCGGGGACAGGTCGAGCGCCGTCATTCGCAGCGCGAACGACGCGTCGCCCTCCTGATTGCAGAGCTTGACCATCACGAGGTTCGGGCCGGCCGCGAGTTGGACGGGGATCGCATCCTGGTCGAACGCGAACCGTCTGCGGACGTCGCGTCGTGCAACTTCGCGGCCGCCGACGAAGACGGCGAAGGCCTCGGCGGAGCCGAGTTGCAGCAGCACGTCGGTCGGCTCGTCGGCGTGCAGGACGGTCGCCGCGTAGACGAGCATCTGCGTGTTCGGCCGGAAGCACGCGCCGACGTCGAGCTTCCCGGTCGGAGCGTCGGCGACCGGGATTCGACGCCACCGCACCGGACGCTGCTTGCCGTCGAACACGGCCGTCAGGTCGACGCGCGTCTCCGGTGGGAACACGCGCGCGAGCCCGGCGCCGCGTTCGTTGTCGAACGGTCCGATCAGCCACCAGTCGGTCAGGAAGCCGAGTTCGTCGGTGCGAAGCGACGTCTCGTTCAGATCGCCGTCGGCGAACGCGGCCTCCATCAGCGCGATGCGGATCGCATCGCCGGTGGCCGGGGGCAGGCCCGGCGTCGCGAGATGCGAGGCCAGCGACGTGCGCAGCGTTCGCGTCGCGCCGCTCCGGTGTGCGAGATCCGCGGCCATCGCGATCGCGTAACCGGCGAGGGGGTCGGCTGGGTCGCGCTGGACGAATTGCAGGAACCCAGCCAACGCGCGCGATCGATCGCCGCGCGCCCATGCCGACCACGGAGCGTCGATCGCTACCGGTTCTGCTGCGACGTTCGACGTGGTCGGTGCGCGTTGCGCGGCGAGCCCGACACCGCCGAGAACGATCGCCGCGAACGCTGCGACAGTGCCGTGAGTCGAGGTCAACGCGTTTCGGTTCACAGCCATGGGCCTGCGATACGTGGTCGCAAGGCCCGCGGTCAACCGTCGTGCGTCGGGTCAGCGAGTGTGCGTCAGGTCATCGCGTGTTCGCGAACGGGCGCAACTCGGCAGCGCCGAGGCTGCCGCTGCGATTGGCGTCGGCGTCGGCGAGGATCCACGCGCTGTGGCGCGCGAGCGACGGGTGGATCCGCAGGAGCGCGCGATGCCATTCGTCGGCGTCGATCACGCCGTCCTGATTCGCGTCGGCGCTGTGAAACGACGTCGGCAGCACGCCGCGACCCTCGGCTGTCACCGTTTCGACGTTTTGCGACGTTCCGGGCGCCGGGAATCGATCGACGAGACCCGCGAGTTCGGAGACGGACAGCGCACCGGAGCCGTCGCGATCGAGCGAACGGAACCACATGGCGGCCTGCGACTCGAGACCGACCGATCGCAGGAACGACTGGATCTCCGTGCGGTCGAGTTGTTCGTCACCATTGCGATCCAACGACCGGACGAACGACTCGGCTCGGGTGGCCGGCACGGTCGCACTGCCGGGCAACGGGGTCGTCGAGCGCAGCAGTTCGATCGGGCGTTGCGGGCGAATGCGGAACGGCAGTCCGTTGTCGATGATCCGTCGGAACCGCGCGTCGAACTCGGGCCACTCGAGGAAGCCGTCGGCGTTGACGTCGAGATCTCGAAACGCCTGCACGGAGTGCAGGGTGCCGAGGTTCTCGATCGCCCGCGTGGCTTCGAAGATGCTGAGGCGGTCATCGCCGTTCGTGTCGCAGGCGACGAACGCCAGTCGACTGTCCGCCGCCGACCACGTGTCGAACGTGACGGCGCGCGCGGCGTTCGGGGCGACCGGTCCGGCGGCACCGGTCGGAGGCGGCGTCCGCATCAATGCCGTCGGCGTTTGCGCGCCGACCATGCCGACCGTCACGCAGCTCGTCAGGCAGAGCAGGCTTCCGAGCAGCGGACGAAGGTGCATGCGCATGGTTGTGGGGCGGATCGTGGACCGGAACAGCCGGCGGAGTCTACCCCCGAAC
>JAEYTU010000423.1 GCA_023433825.1 Planctomycetota bacterium | reverse complement strand
CCGGCGTTCGGGCGCGGCACCGACGACAACCCGATCGCACCGGGGCAGCACGCGGCGGCCGCCGCCGTCGTCGGCGCGACCGTGGCCTGCGTCCGTGCGATCGCCGACGGGACGACGGTGCGCGCGTTCCAGCCGAGTGGCGGTCTGCACCACGCGATGCGCCGCGCCGCGTCGGGGTTCTGCATCTACAACGACCTCGTCGTCGCGATCCGGGTCGCGCAGCAGCTCGGGTTCCGGCGCGTCGCGTACCTCGATCTCGACGTCCACCACGGCGACGGCGTCGAGCGGGCGTTCGAGGACGACCCGACCGTGCTGACGGTCTCGTGGCACGAGACCCCGAGAACGCGCTGGCCGGGCACCGGCGCCGTCACCGACCGCGGCCGCGGCGCAGGAGTCGGGTCGGTCGTCAACGTTCCGCTGGAGCCGCGAACCGACGACGCCGGGTGGCTCGCCGCGATCGACGCCGTCCTGCCGATCGTCGAACGCTTCCGTCCCGACCTGATCGTCTCGCAGCACGGGTGCGACCCGCACGTCGAGGATCCGCTCGCCGATCTCGCCGTCTCGACGCGCGGGTTCCTCGGCGCGGCGCAGCGGGTCCGCGCGCTGGCCGATCGGGTCTGTGGCGGCCGGCTCGTCGCGACCGGCGGCGGCGGGTATCAGCCGGTGCGCGTGCTCGCGCGCGCATGGGCGATCGTCTGGGCCGTGCTGGCCGGGCGGGAGTTGCCGGAGCGGATCGACAGCGAATGGCTGCGCCGCTGGCAGCCGGCCGGTGGCGCGCCGTTGGTGCCGACGTTCCTCGATCCGGTGTTCGACGTGCCGGGCGCGACGGCGGCGGCGCGGGGGAATGCGGCGGTGCTGGCGCGACTTTCGGAGCTGAATGGGCTGCAGGGGCGCGGATGACGCACGCGCACGCCCGTTGCCTGCGGCCGCGCTCTTGGTCTCCGCGGCGAATCGCACCCCTCGCTGCGTCGTCTCGGCACGCACTCGAGCGCGCCCCGCGGACGACTCTGGTGGGGAGCGCGGCTCGGCGCTTCATTCACGTGTCGCGCGACGTCGCGCTGTCCGTGAAGTCGACGCAGCGAGACGGGGTTGGGCGCTTCCCCCGATGCACACGTTTGCAATGTCACGAATGATCATGAATGCGAACTCGCAATATGTGGCTTTCGTCGCTTGCTGCTTTCTCACGATTGCGTGCGCGTGCACCCCACTCAGGGATTCGGTGACGGCGACCGACCTGTTTGCAGTTCAGGAGTCAGACCACTTCCTTCCAATGCCGGACAAACCCGCCCGCGGACGTGCGGGCGAAGTCCGAGTCACGGCCGCCCGGCGCTATGGCACGTCCGCAAAGGTCGAGTGCGTCTATGAGAACACGACCGGTAGCTTCCAGCCGCGGATCCTCGTCGTGCTCGATGCGTTCGACGAATCCGGACGCTTCGTCGGTGCCGACTCGAAAACCCTCGCGGACATCCCGTCAGGGTCGGGGGCGGCCATCTACCTCTCGACAACCTCTGTAGAGGTCTCGACCCACTTCCGCGTTTGCGTCGTCGCACTTCCGTAGCCTGCGACCGTCGTCAGCCGCGAGCGACGAACAATCCGTCGATGGGCGCCGCCGCCTCCGCCCCGAGCACCGCATCTGCGTCGATCCGCAGCCGATCGAGCAATGCCCGATACACGGCCCGGAAGTCGGTCGTCGCGACGAGATCCTGATCACCGAGGTCCGTCAGTGACGGATGCATGCCGTACAGCCCCGGCCGCACGCCCCCGCCGACGACGAACACCGGACCCGCAGCGCCGTGGTCGGTGCCGAGGCTGTCGTTCTCGCCGACGCGGCGGCCGAACTCGGAGTGGACGAAGAGAACCGTCTGCGCCAGTCGCTGATGCCCGCGCAGATCCCCGACGAACGCGGCGATGGCGTCGTCGAGTTGGCGCAGCAGCGCCTCGTGCGCAGGCAACTGCCGCGCGTGCGTGTCGAAACCCGACAGCGTCAGGTGGAACAGCCGCGTGCCGGTGCCGGCCACGATCGCGCGCGCGACCGACTGCAGCCGCCGGCCGAGTTCGGTCGCCGGGTAGTCGGCCTTCGCCGTGTACGCCTGCAGCGCGCGTCGCAACCGCTCGGCGCTGCGCAGCGCCTCGTCGGCGGCCGCGGCAATCGCGCCGGCGAGACCATCGCGCGCGCCGTCGGTCGCCGCCCCACGAACGACGTCCGAGAGTCCGGCGCGTCGCAGTTCGCCGCGTTCGTCTGCGGGATCGACGAACAGCGTGAAGTCCTCGACACGGCGCAGCACCGGCACGACGACGGCATCGCTGCGCAGACACAGCGGCATCTGCGTCGCGCCGACGCCGAGCGCCGGCAGCCCGGCGCCGCGCACCCTCAGCCATGCTGCCGCACGCCCGAGCCAACCGGTCGTCGCGGCGCTGCGGCGGACGAACGCCGGATCGGCCGTGTGCCAGATGTCGCGACTGCGGAAGTGCGACCGGTCCGGCGCCGGGTAGCCGACGCCGTGCACGATCGCCGCGCAGTCGTCGAGCGACCGCGCCAGCGAACGCAGCGACGGGTGCAGCACGAACGCACCACCCGGCGTCGCGTGCCCACCGCGCGCGGCGCTGCGCAGCGACGGCCGCGCGCGCCCGTAGGCCGGGTCGGTCGGGATCACCGTGTTGAGGCCGTCGTTGCCGCCCTCGAGTTCGAGCACGACCAGCGCGACGTCGTCGCCACCGGGCAGCCACCGCAGCGAGATCGGCGACAGCGCGAGCGGCGCGACGGCGGCGGACTTCAGCAACGTTCGGCGGGTGAAGGTCATCGA
>JAEYTU010000312.1 GCA_023433825.1 Planctomycetota bacterium | reverse complement strand
GTGTCGCCGCACTCGATCGAGGGCGCTTCGCGTTCGCGCTGCTCGTGGGCGTGCTCGGCGCACTCGGCCAGGCCGTCGGCGCACTGCTGTCGAAGGTCGGCATGGCGGCGACGGCGAACGCGCCGGCCGTCGACCCGTTGTCGGCGACGCAGTTCCGCCTCGTCGTCGGGTGCGTCGGCGCGTGGGCGCTGATCGCAGCGACCGGCGGCCTGCAACGCGTGCGCGTGATCCTCGCCGATGCGCGCGCGATCAAGTTGACGTTCGCCGGCGCGGTGTGCGGGCCGACGATCGGGATCTGGCTGTCGCTGGTCGCGCTACGCCACGCCGACGTCGGCGTCGCGATGGCGTTGATGTCGACGACGCCGATCGTGTTGCTGCCGCTCGCGCGACTCGTCGGCCGCGAACCGATCGGCTGGGTCGCCGTCGCCGGCACGATCGTCGCCGTCGCCGGCGTCGTCGCGCTGTTGCCACTTCATTTGTGGTAGGGCTCGCCGCGAAGGATCGTGCAGGCGCGATAGATCTGCTCGACGAGGACGAGGCGCGCGATCTGGTGCGGCAGCGTCATCGCCGACAGCGACAGGACGAGATCGGCGCGCGCGCGAACGCGTTCGTCGAGTCCCGACGCGCCACCGACGACGAACGTCACGCGCGACGTCCCGCGCCGCTGCTGGTCGCCGAGCCACGCCGCGAAGTCGGCCGACGACAGTGATCGCCCGCGCCCGTCGAGCCCGACCAGCCGTTCGCCGGTCGGAATGCGGCTCAGCAGCTCGTCGGCCTCGCGGGCGCGGACGACGTCGTCCGGCGCGCTGCCGGCGACCTTCGTCGTGACTTCGACGACGTCGAGCTCGGCGTATCCGCGCAGCCGTTTGCCGTACTCGGCCTCGGCGTCGCGGACGAACGGCTGCCTGACCTTGCCGACGACGACGATCCGGAAGCGCATCGAAGACGGCGTACCCGGCATACGCGTCGTCGCAAGGTCAGCGGATGTAGTCTTCGCGTATGAAGTGGTGGTCAGGACTGGATCTCAACCTCGGCAGGAAGCCCACGCGGCTCGGTGGAGACGGCTTGCCTCCTCGCGTGCTCGTCCCCCACTGGCTGATGCCAGAGGTCACGAAGCTACTGTCCGCACACGGCGTCGAGTTCACGGTCACGGAACGCGTCGGGTTCCTCGCCGACTTCGAGGACGACCCGGACGCGTGGACAGACTGCGTGAGCTTGGTGCATCGGTCTCAGGCGCCGCTCGTCCAACGTCTGTTGCGAACGATTCGACCGCCGGAGTTCGGCGCCGACTCCTAGCAATCGCGTCCCCGCCCTGTCCGCTCGCGAGGACGCGAGTGCCCTTCTTGGACGACTCGCGCGCCGCAACGACGCTGCCACCTCAGAACAGGATCACCAGCACCAACACATCGACGACGAACACCGCGAGCGCGAGCCATGCCTCGGGTGCGACGGACGACTCGCGGGCGGGAAGAGCGGGCTTCTGGGTGCGCGTCATGGGTGCGCGCCGGTTCGCAACCGCCATGCCGACCCGCTGGCGGATTCGGCGAGGCTTTCGCGGGCGGCGGTGCGCGAGAGGCGCACGGCTGCGTGGCGCGCCAGTTCTGCAACGGGCTGCTAGGGTCAGCGCGTGACGACCGAGACCGTCGACGTCGCGAGGTTGCGCAGCACGAGTGCCTTCGCGCGGAGCGGCCACCAGTCGAACAGGAAGATCTCGAGCGGGCGCCACATCGCGACCCAACCGCCGATCAACAGGCTCTGACCGATCGCCTCGACGAGCGCGCCGGCGTCGAGGCGCGTCAGCCGATCGGACGCGACGACGCAGATGGCCAGGAACACGACGGCGATCGCGAGCGCGTAGCGGCCGTAGCGCAGCAACTGGCGAAGTTCACGCCGCGTCATCGCCTCGCGATACAGGAAGTAGTTGTGCAGCGCCTGCTCGACGATCTGCTGTGCGTCGGCGTCGACCGGCGCTTCGCTCAGGTGCACGACGATTTCGAGCGGCACATGGCGGCCGTGCTCGGTCGCCCACGAGACCAGGAACTCCTCGGCGTTGGCGTCGAGGTCCTTCTCGTGGAACGGCGACGGATCCATCGAGTTGAACAGTTGCCGGATCTCACGCAGCCGGATCTCGATCCGGCCGCGCGCGGCGGCCGTGCTCACGTCACGACGCGGCGCACCGCGACGGCGACGGCCGCGCCTTCGACCTTCCCGTTCTGTGTGAACGCACCTTCCGGCGAAGGTCCGATCTCGACGCGCTTCGCCAGCGTCTGCTCACCGAGCCACGTCGCATGCGCACGAACGGCGGCCGTCACGTCGGCGTCGCCGTCGACGAACAGCTCGATCCGATCCGCGACGTGGAACCCCGCGTCCTTACGCGCCTGCTGCACGAGCCGCACGACGTCGCGCGCCAACCCTTCCTGCCGCAGGTCCGGCGTGACCTCGACGTCGAGCGCGACGACGGCGTCGTTCGTCGACAGCGCCGCGCTGACGACGCCGGGCTTCGGATTGAGCCGCAACGCGAACTCGTTCGCGTCGAGTTCGACCGTGCCTACCCGCGCACGACCACCGTCGAGAAGCTCCCAGTCGCCGGCGCGCGCCGCGGCCAACACCTGCTGTACGGCGCCGCCGAGCTTCGGGCCGAGCAACTTGCCGTTCGGCTGCATGACGAAACTGCCGAACGCGTCGACGCGGTCGTCGAACGCGACGTCCTTGACGTTCAACTCGTCGCGGATCAGGTCCTGGTACGGCCGCAGCAGTTCGACACCGGCGCCGGCGACCGTCAGCCGCCGCAGCGGCAACCGGATCCGCAGACGATTCGCCTCGCGCAGCGACAACCCCGCCGAACACGCATCGCGGACGCGGTCCATCGCGGCGACGAGTTCGCGTTCGTCCGGCAGTTCCGTCGCGTCCGGCCAGTCGGCGAGATGCACGCTGCGCTCGCGCGTCAGCCCGCGGTAGATCGACTCGGTCAACAGCGGCAGCAGCGGCGCCGCCGTTCGACACAGGAAGTGCAACACCGTGAACAGCGTGTCGAACGCCGCGAACTTGTCGTCGGCCGCGCCCTCACCCCAGAACCGCGGGCGACTGCGGCGGATGTACCAGTTGTTCAGAGCGTCGAGGAACGTCGTGATCGACTGCGCCGCCGTCGCGAGGTCGTAGGCGTCCATCGCCGCCGTCACCTGCTCGACGAGCACGCGCGTCTTGCCGAGCACGTAGCGATCGAGCAACGCCGGCGAATCGGTGCGCAGGCGCGCGCGGTACCCGTCGGTGTTCGCGTAGATCGTGAAGAACGTGTAGGCGTTCCAGATCGGGTTCAGCGTCAGTCGGACGACTTCGGCGATGCCCTTCCCGTCCTTGTCGATCTGCAGATCGAGCCCGCGCAGGATCGGCGAACTGCAGAGGAACCACCGCAGTGCGTCGGCGCCGTAGGTCGCGAAGACGTGCTCGGGGTCGGGATAGTTGCGCAGCCGCTTGCTGAGCTTCTGGCCCTGCGCGTCGAGGACGACGCCATGGCAGATCACGTTGCGGAACGGCGGCCGATCGAACAGCGCCGTGCCGAGCACGACGAGTGTGTAGAACCAGCCGCGCGTCTGCGCGATGTACTCGACGATGAAGTCGGCCGGGAAGTGCTTCTCGAACCAGTCCTTGTTCTCGAACGGATAGTGGACCTGTGCGAACGGCATCGACCCCGACTCGAACCAGCAGTCGAGGACGTCGGTCACGCGACGCATCGTGCTGTTGCCGGTCGGGTCGTCGGGATTCGGGCGCGTCAGTCGATCGACGAACGGACGGTGTAGGTCGGTGACCTTGACGCCGAAGTCGCGTTCGAGTTCGGCGATGCTGCCGTAGACGTCGGTGCGCGGATACCGCAGGTCGTCGCTGATCCAGATCGGGATCGGTGAGCCCCAGAAGCGGTTGCGGCTGATCGACCAGTCGCGCGCGTTCTCGAGCCACTTGCCGAACTGGCCATCGCGGACGTGCTCGGGGATCCAGCGGATCTGCCGATTGCACTCGACCATCCGTTCGCGGAACTCGGTGACGCGCACGTACCACGAGCTGACGGCCTTGTAGATCAGCGGTTGATCGGTGCGCCAACAGTGCGGGTAGTTGTGCTCGTAGGTGACGTGGCGCAGCAGTCGCCCCTCGTCCTTCAGTCGCTTGATGATCGGCTTGTTCGCTTCGAGCACGTTGACGCCGACGTAGTCGCTGACCTCGTGCGTGTACGCGCCGCGATCGTCGACCGGACAGACGAGCGCGATGCCGTGCGCTTCGCAGAGGCGCTGATCGTCCTCACCGAAGCCCGGCGCCATGTGGACGACGCCGGTGCCTTCCGACGTGTCGACGAAGTCGCCGGCCAGCACGCGGAACGAGTTCGCGTGCCCACGGAAGTAGGGGAACATCGGCTCGTAGGTGCGACCGACGAGGTCCTTGCCCTTCACGGTGCCGACGAGGCGCGCGTCGCCGAGTTCCTTGCCGTAGTTCGGCAGCGTCGCCGCGCCGATCACGTAGTGACGGTCGCCGAGCGCGACGATCGCGTAGTCGATGTCGGCGCCGACGGCCAATGCGAGGTTCGACGGCAGCGTCCACGGCGTCGTCGTCCAGACCAGCACGTCGAGCGGCCCCGGATCGCCGTCACGCCGATCGAGGCGGAACGTGACCGTCACGGCCGGGTCCTGGCGCGGGCGGTACGAGTTGTCGAGGCGCGTCTCGAAGTTCGACAGCGGCGTCTCGGCGGCCCACGAGTACGGCATCACGCGGTGGCTCTGGTAGACGAGGCCCTTCTTCCAGAGCTGCGAGAACGCCCACATGACGCTCTCCATGTAGGAGAGGTCCATCGTCTTGTAGTCGTTGCGGAAGTCGACCCAGCGCGCTTGGCGCGTGACGTAGCGCTCCCATTCGCCGGTGTAGCGCAGCACCGACTGACGACAGTGCGCGTTGAACTCGGCGATCCCGTACTTCTCGATCGCCGCGCGACCGGAGATCCCGAGTTCCTTCTCGGACTCCATCTCCGCCGGCAGTCCGTGGCAGTCCCAACCGAAGCGCCGGTCGACGCGCTTGCCGCGCATCGTCTGGTAGCGCGGCACGATGTCCTTGACGAAGCCGGTCAGCAGATGCCCGTAGTGCGGCAGCCCATTGGCGAACGGCGGACCGTCGTAGAACACGTACTCGTTGCTGCGGTCGCCGCTCCGCGCCGGGCGCTGTTCGATCGAGGCCTGGAACGTTCCCTCCGCGGCCCACGACTGCAGGATCTCGGCCTCGATCTCGGGGAAGCGGACCTGCGACTGCACGTCGGGGTACGGCTTCGGACTCGGGTCGCGCATGCTGGTTCCGCTCGTCGGGCTCGGCATCATCCAAGTCTGCATGATCCCGTTGCTGATCGCCAACCTCGCGCCGCTGCTCGGCGCGCTGCTGTTCGGGTGGGGCGTCGCGGACGTGCTCGTCGCGTACTGGTTGGAGACGGTCGTCGTCGGCGTCGTCACGCTGCTTCGGATCCTGTCGGCGCGCGGTCCGGATCGGAACGGCAAGCCGGCGTCACTCGGGACGAGCCTGTCGCTCGCGCCGTTCTTCGTCATCCACTACGGCCTGTTCACGTTCGTGCACGGCGTGTTCGTTGCACTCATCGTCTCGACCGGTGGCGACGCGACGCGCATCGGTTCGGACGGGCTTCTCGGGATGCTGCCCGACACGGTGCACGTCGCCGGCTTCGCGCTCGCCGGGTTGGCGCTCGCGCACGGGCTCGACTTCGTCAAGACCGACCTGATCGACGGCGCACGGCTGCGCACGACGCCGGCCGAGGCGATGTTTCAGCCGTACA
>JAEYTU010000021.1 GCA_023433825.1 Planctomycetota bacterium | reverse complement strand
GCCTCCGCCTGACCGCGGTCGCGACGAACGGCGACGCCGAGCGCGAGCCGCGCCGCACGGGCGTCGCCGGGCGCTCCGGCTGCGTTCGCGACGGTCGCGAGCCGCTCGATGGTCGCGTCGTCCGCAGCGTCGATCGCGAGTTGGAGGCCGAACTCGAACACGGCGGGATGGCCGGGCACGGCGTCGATCAGCGGCCGAAGGGCATCGAGGGCCGCACGCGTGTCGCCGCCGGCGTGCGCCTCACGCGCGGCCAACACGTGCGGCAGCAGGTCGGCGGGACGCTTCGTCGACCATTCGCGGCAAAGCCGCCGCTGGTCGCCGTGCAGCCGCATCGCACCGAGCAGTTCGTGCAGCCGCAGTCGCGTCGCCGGACCGTCGTGACCGGCGTCGATCGCCGTTCGCAGCGTCCGGATCCCGTCCTCGACGCGGTCGGACTCCTGCATCCGACGGACTTGCGCCAAGCGGAGCGTCGCGTGGTCGCCGAGTGACTCGGCCCGCGCGAGTGCCGCCGAGACCTTCGCGCGGCGCAGTTCGGCCGGCACCTGCGTCGCCCAGCCGTACGCGAGCGCGAACGCGAGCGAGTGCGCCGGATCGGCGAACGCGTGTCCGTCGAGTTCGTGCAGCATTCGCAGGCCGATCGGGTCGTCGCTGATCCGCAGGTACGCGAGCGCCGCGGCGAGCTTGGCGGTCGGCGACGCGGCCGTTCCATCGTTCGACGACGCGGTCAACGCGCGGTACGGGGACAGGTACGGTGCCGGCGGCGACGGCTCGTCGTCGGCGCGCGGCGCGACGGCGACGATCGGCGTCGGTGGAGCGAAGGTCGCGCCAGGGACCGGGTCGCCTTGGTCGTCGTGCATCGCGACCGCGATGTCGGCGGCGTCGTTCGTCGTCGTCTTGACGAGGACGTGGTTGCGGCCACGACGCAGCACACACCCGAACGTCGAGGTCGGCAGCGAGGGGCGAGCGACTCGATCGACGATGCCGATCCGGCGCCCGTTGACGAAGACCTCGCAGCTTCCCGGCACCATGACGGAGACGTGCGCCGCGACGGCGCGTTCGGCGTCGATCTGCACGAGGGCGTAGTGGCAGCCGGCGTTCTCGGGACCCTCCGCGGCGAGCCGCAGGGCACCGCCGATCCGCGCGCGCTCGACGACACGGGGACGCACGCGGCCGAAGCGGCCGGCGAACGTCCGGTCGGCGTCGTCGAACTCGTGCTCGGGCGCGAACTCGCGTCCGAGCCAATGGTCGCCTTCACCGCCGAACGGCCCGACGGCGAGTACGGCGACCACTTCGGTCGGTTCGACGATGCGCGCGGCGGCCTCGACGTCGCCACGCAGGCCGTGCAGTCGGCGTTCCGCCGCGTTCAGCGCGGCGCGCACCGAGCCGTGCAGGGTCTGCGCGCGGCAGCGCGCGATCGCGGCTTCGACCGCTTCGAAGCGAGTCAGCTCGTCGAGACCGTCGGCGACTTCGCGAAGCAGCAGCGCCGACGCCGGGTGATGCGCATTGGCCGCGACGACGTCGAGCAGCGTCGTGACACGGGCTTGCGGGTCGTCGTTCGCCGGCGTGTGCGCGGCGACGACGGCGTCGGCGACGACGTCCTGCGGCGAACGCTGCGGCGCGCGCTGTGGTGAGACCGGCGCGGCGAGTGCGGTGGCGACGAACGCGGTCCACACGGCGAACGACAGGGCGGAGGCTCGGTGCAGCGATGCGAACGAAGGCGTCATTGGCGGCTCCGCAGCGCGAGCGTGCGGCGATCGGCGGTCTCGATCGCGTCGACGAACTCGCGGAACTCGGGGTACTCGGCGGCAGGCACGCGCGCGACGGTGCGGTACAGCGATCGTTCGACGACGACGGCGTCGCCGTCGGCGGTCCAGCGTTGCTCGTACCGACCGAACGGCGTGTCGAGGTGGATCGGTGGGGGCAGCGGATCGGGGACGAAGCCGTCCGGGAGTGCGTAGCGGAGCCGCTCGGTCTCGCCTTCGGGGATCCCGAGCAACAGCGGGGCCGCGCGCTGCGTGCTGCGCGTCGCCTGCGGCAGCGGGCTCTGGACGAGCGTCGCCGGCAACAGCACGACGCCGCCGCGCGGTGGCAGGAATCCAGTCGCCGTTCCGCGCGCCGTCCAGCGCACCGGTTCGGCGAGGTCGTCGAGCGCACTCGACGTCGACTCGCGCAGTTCGAACCGCCCGAACCAGTCGCCGAGGATTCGCTCCAGCTTCGTTCGCGCGCGGGCCGGCTCGTTGCCGAGTTCCTGACGCACCGGCACGGCGCGATTCGCGGTCGCCTGGACCTCGATCTCGACCGCGGCGTCGCCGTTCCGGGCCAGCGTGAGCGACGCCGTGCGACGCAAGACGTTCGCTTCGGCCGTCGTGACCGGCACTCGCGCGAGTCGGCTGCGTTCGCCTTGGACGATGCAGACCTGCGCGCCCTGATCCATCGACGGCACCGTCGACGGATCGTGGTAGATCGCGGTTCCGTCGAGGAACAGCTCGCCGCGTGCGCCGCTCGCCGGCAGCCAACTGATGCAGTGGTTGAAG
>JAEYTU010000016.1 GCA_023433825.1 Planctomycetota bacterium | reverse complement strand
TCGCTGCGTCGGCCTCGGTGAAGCGCTCGACGTCGGGTGCGCGTTCGTCGACGAACGGCGTCGCGAGTCCGTCGCGGCGACCGGCGTCGAACGGCCCGCAGAGTCGCCACGGTGACAGTTGGTCCTGCGCCGGCGCGACGCCGGTGAGGGTCAGGATCGCCGTGACGAGTGCGGCGCGACGCAGACGGGAGCGCGGCGACCGCGTCATCGTGTGGCCTCCGCCAACTCGTGCGCGACGCCGTCGTCGAACGCGCTCGGGAACCACAGCGTGGCAGTCCGCGGGTCCGCGGCGCGCCGCGCGAGGATCACCGGCGTCGCGGTTCGACTCGCGACGCGCGCGAGTTCGATGTCGTCGTGCAATGGCGTCGGGATCGGTGTCACGCCGTCGAACGCGAGCGTGAACGCGGCGTCGCCGGACAGCGTGCACTCGACGCCGAACGCGCGGCGCGCCCGCACTTCGCGCAGCGTCAGCACGGCGGCGGCGTTCGCGAACTCGACGTGGACGCGTTCGCCGTCGACCCGGTAACCCGAGAACCGCGCCGGACGCGCCGCGTGCCGGACGAGCGGCGTGACTGGAGCGTCGAAGACCTTCGTCCCGACGAGGTCGACGGCGCCGTTGCCACGCCCGGTCCACGTGCGCGTCATGTCGAGGAAGCCGCCCTGCCAGACGAATCCGACGCCCGGACCGGTCGGATCGAACGCGATCGACAATCCGTCCGGGAACCCGATCGCGAACGCGCGCGGGTCGAGTCCCGGCAGGATCGTGCGGACGACGCGTGGAACGCGTTCGACGGTCAGCACGCCGTCCGCGGGCGGCCGCATGCCCGGCGGAACGCCGAGGCGTTCGCCGAGCGCGAGGTATCCGAGCAACGCGTCGATCTGCCGTTGCGCGTCGCCGCCGAGCAGGTGGGTCGCCGTGCTCTTGCCGTCGCGGAAGTACGTCGGCATCCGCGTGCCGGGGTCGACGGCCGCCGGATCGGCGATCCAGCGACGCGTGAACGCCGGGCGCAACCGACGGTGGACGTGCGCGAGATCCGGCCCACGGATCCCAAGTGCTGCACGACCGGAGGCGTCGTGGCAGACGATGCATCCGAGCGCGCCGGCACCGGCGAGTTCGCGTCCGGCCTCGGCGACGTCGAGCGGCGTCGACGCATGCGCGCGATCGAGCGCCGCGTCGTCCTGCGTTCCGGCGAGCAGAGCTGCGAGTCCCGTGGTCAGCCGCGGCGCGTAGTGCGGCATCCGAAGTGCGACGTAGGGCCGGGCGCGCGCGCGCCGCTGCAGCACGTCGTCGATCCACTGGCGTCGCAAACGATCGCCGACGCCGACGAGGCTGGGCGCCTGCGCGTGCTCCTTCGCGGCAGCCCCGATCGTCGTGCGCACGCGGGTCGCGATCGCGTCGCGCATGCCGTCGCCGGACTCGGCCGCGTGGCAGGCGTCGCAACGGAGTGCGTGCAGCCGCCGCGCGACTGCGTCGGCCGTCGATTCGGGCGCGAACGGATCGCGCAGGAACGCGATCAGCGCGGCGCGCTGATCGTCGGTCCATCGGAAGTGCGGCACGGCGGCCGTCGGGGTCGGCGAGACACAGCCGCCGTCGCGGCCGACGAGTGCGGCCAACGGCGGCGCCGGTGACGCGCCGCGCGCGTCGTCGGGCAGCGCATGGCACGCACCGCAGCGCGACTCGCGGACCAGCGCACGGCCCCGCGCCGCGACACCGGTCGTGCGCGTTCGCTGCGTCGACGGCTCCGGCTGCGGCACCGGCGCAGCGTCCCAGAGGAACCGCGCGATCACCGTCGCGTCGTCGCGATCGAGGCCGAGATCCGGCATCCGTCCGTCTGGTGCGTGCCGCAGCGGATCGTGGATCAGTTCGACGAGCGCCTCGAACGTGTGCTTGGCGGCGAGATCGTGCAGCGGGAGGCGCGCGTCGCGCGCGTCGATCGGCGCGCGTTCGTTCGGGCCGAGGTGACACGCGACGCAGCCGCGCACGACGAAACGATCGGCGCCTTCGCCGTCGTCGGGCGTCGGCTGCGGCCCATCGCGGCGCGGCTCGCCGAGCGTCGTCAGGTACGCGACGACGTCGGCGACGTCGGCGGAGTCGTGCAGCAACGACGGCATTCGCTCGTGGGAGCGGGACGGCGCCGACAGCTTCGCGTGCAGCCACGACGCGCGAACGCGCGTCGCGACGTCGCGCAGATCGGGACCGCTCGGCGATTCGGTCGTCAGCGGCCCGGGCTGCGCCTCGCGGTGACAGTGCACGCAGCCGTGATCGACGAACGTCGCGCGACCGGCCCTCGCCGCGTCGTCGATTCCGTTCGCGGTTCGAGACGCCCACGCCGCGAGCGCCACCGTCAACGCGGCGAACGCTGCCTTGGCGACGCCCGCCGTCACGGCGTGATCAACGCCGGCTTCGCGTCCGGACCGCCGTAGCGAATCGCGTGCGCGAACACGTAGTTGACGATCGGCAGCCCGAGGACGAGCCCCCAGATCCCGAAGAGCTTGCCGGCGATCGTCAGCACGATCAGCACGAGCACCGGGTTCATGTGGAGGTGATGCCCGAAGATCTTCGGGTTGAGGAAGTAGGCCTCGATGAAGTGGATCACGAAGATCATCACGATCGCGACGACCATCATGTTCACGCCGTACTGGTTCAGTGCCATCAAGCAGATCGGCGCGGAGCTGATGAACACGCCGACGACCGGGATGAAGCTGCAGAAGAAGACGATCGTCGACAGGAACACGATCTTCTCGATGCCCATCGCCCACAGACCGATCGCCGTCAGCACCGTGTTCGCGACCGCGATGAACAGCTGCGCTTCGAGCGCGCGGCCGAGCACCATTCCGAAGTGGAAGATGTTGCCGGCGACCTCCTCGTAGATGAACCCGAGCTTCGTGTCGCGCAGCCCGCGGACCGCGCGCGACAGGTTCGGCAGGTCGAGGACGATCAGGAACGAGAACAGCAGCGACAGCAGGAACGCCGAGCCGATCCCGAGCAGCCCGAAGCCGATGTCGCGCAGCTTGACCAGCCATTGGTGCACGCGATCGCCCGGTGGAACGTTGCCGTCGGCATCGCGCGGCTCGTCGCCGAGGCCGACGAGGTCGTTCAGCAGCATGTTCGCGTTCAGTTCCTTCGGGATGAACGGCAGCTTCTCGCGCATGTCGACGATCACGCCGTCGATCTCGGCGACGTAGGCCTCGCGATTGCGGTAGACGAGGTCGGCCTGCTCGGTGACCTGCGGCACGACGAAGATGCCGATCGCCAGCATCGCGACGAGCAACACGAGCGAGACCAGGATCACCCGCGCCGTTCGGCTGGCGATCCGGTGCGCGAGACCGTCGACGCCGTGCGCGAGCACGTAGGCGAAGACGAACGTCAGGAAGACCAGCAGGAAGAACGGGCGCAGGACGTACAGGATCGAGAAGAACAGGACCCAGACGAACGTCCGCGTCCCGAGGCTGAAGATCCTGTCCCACGGAGGTGGGAGCGGTCCTTGGACTTTCGTCTCCGTCATCGTCGCGCTCGCATGAACGGCGCGGAGTTCTAGCGGAGCGTCCTCGGCGAGGCTGCACGGAAGTTCGGTGCTCGGCGTATCGTGCCCCGCCCTCGATGCAGCTCCTCGTCCTCGACGTCGTCGGCCTTCGTCAGAAGGACCTCGCCTTCGCACCCGGATTGGCGGCGCTGCGCGACGAGGGATTCGGCGCGCCGCTGCGGACCGTGTTCCCGGCCGTGACCTGCACCGTGCAGGCGACATGGCTGACCGGGCGGATGCCGGCCGAGCACGGCGTCGTCGCGAACGGTTGGTACTTCCGCGACCTCGCGCAGGTGTTCCTGTGGCGGCAGGTCAACGCGCTCGTGCAAGGCGAGAAGTTCTACGAGACCGCGGCCGCGCGCGACGCGACGTTCACCTGCGCGAAGCTGTTCTGGTGGTTCAACATGTACGCGCGCGTGCAGTGGTCGGTGACGCCGCGTCCCGAGTACCACGCGAACGGATTGAAGAAGCCCGGGCTCTACTCGGAGCCGCAGGATCTGCAGGCGTCGCTGCAACGGCGCCTCGGGCCGTTCCCGCTGTTCCAGTTCTGGGGCCCCGGTGCAGGGATCGCGTCGACGCGGTGGATCGTCGATGCGTCGATCGCCGTGATCGAAGAGCACGATCCGTCGCTGCTGCTCGCCTACCTGCCGCACCTCGACTACGACCACCAGCGCTTCGGCCCCGACGATCCACGTTCGCAGCAGGCCGTGCGCGACGTCGACGCGGAGGCGATGCGCTTGGTCGCCGCGGCGCGGGCGAAGGGCGCCGAGGTCATCGTGATGTCCGAGTACGGGATCGAGGCGGCGCGGATGCCGGTCTTCGTCAACCGCGTGCTGCACGAACGTGGCTTGCTGCGCGTGCAGGCGACGAGTCACGGGCAACTGCTCGACTGCGGGGCGTCGCGCGCGTTCGCCGTCGCCGATCACCAGTGCGCGCACGTCTACGTTCGCGATGTGGGCGACATCGCCGAGGTGGCGGCGCTGCTGGCGAAGGTGCCCGGCGTCGCGCGCGTGCTCGATCGCGCTGCACAGCGCGAATGGGGGCTCGACCACGAGCGCAGTGGTGAACTGGTCCTCGTCGCCGAACCCGGCTGCTGGTTCGCGTACCACTACTGGCTCGACGAGTCGCAGCGGCCGGACTTCGCGACGACGGTCGACATCCATCGAAAGCCGGGCTACGACCCGACCGAGCTGTTCGTCGATCCGACGCTGCGCTTTCCGAAGCTGCGCGTCGCGAAGACGCTCGCGAAGAAGCTGCTCGGATTCAGGTACCTGATGGACGTGATCGGCACCGATCCATCGATCGTGCGCGGCACGCATGGGCGGCTGTTCGCCGAGGACGACCTCGGGCCGGTGTTCCTCGCGTCGTCGCGGGCCGACGCGGCCGATTCGGTCGCTGCGACCGACGTCAGCGCGCGGATCCTCGCGGCGCTGCAGCGGCGACGGGGTGCGCGATGACGCTCGTGTGACGAAGCGTGCCGACCGGCTGCGTCGCGCGCGGCTATCGTGCGCGGCCTTCCGATGCGACTTCGCCTGACGTTCCTCTCGGTCTGTCTGACGCTGGCCGTGCCGCTGCGCGCGCAGGTGTTCCTCGACGACCGTCCGCGAACGCCGCCGTCGCTCGGCGGCGCCGTCGACGGTGTCGCGGTCGACGTGGACGGCGATGGTCGCGTCGACCTCGTGCGCGTCGGCGAGCGTGGTGTCGCGG
>JAEYTU010000157.1 GCA_023433825.1 Planctomycetota bacterium | reverse complement strand
TGTTCCTCGCGATGAAGCGCGAAGAGGTCGAACGCGTCGACACGAAGCCGTCGCTCGTCGCCGTCCTCGACACGAACTTCTGGCTCCCGACGCACGTGACGTCGGTCACGATCGGCTACGCGGCCGGGCTGTTGGCCGGTGCGATTGCGCACGTCTACGTGATCGGCCGGCTGCTGCGGTGGCGGCGCACCGACGTCGCGTTCTACAAGTCGCTCGCGCGGATGGTCTATGGCGTCCTGTGCTTCGCGCTGTTGTTCGCGCTCGTCGGCACGGTCCTCGGCGGCATCTGGGCGAACGACTCGTGGGGCCGATTCTGGGGCTGGGACCCGAAGGAGAACGGCGCGCTGATGATCGTGTTGTCACAGCTCGCGATCCTGCATGCGCGGATGGGTGGGTACCTGCGCGACTTCGGCGTCTGCATGTCGGCGATCGCCGGGTCGATCATCGTCGCGTTCTCGTGGTGGGGCGTGAACCAGCTCGGCGTCGGCCTGCACAGCTACGGGTTCACGCAAGGCATCTCGTTCGCGTTGCTGTGCTTCTACGGGATCGAAGCGATCACGCTGTGCCTCGGCGCATTCGCGTGGTTCCGCGATCGAGTCGGTGCGGACGCGGCGGCCGCGGGCGTCGCGCGACAGGCGCCGCCGCCGGCGCTGCCGACCCCGATGCCGGGCGACGGTGTGCAGTCACCCGGGTGATCGGTCCCCGCAACGCTCAGTCGTCGGCCGTCCGCGGTCGATAGGATCGCGCCGATGAGGACGGAAGCCTCGATGCTCGCATACCCGCAGATGACGCCCGGCGTTCGTCTGCTGCTGATCGTCAACGTCGCCGTCTTCGCGGTGAACTTCGTCCTCGGCGGGCAACTCGGCGACCTGTGCGCCGTGTCGTGGGCGGGGCTGTGGGAGGGCTACGGACTCGGGCTGCTGCGCCTGATCACGTACCAGTTCGTCCACAGCTACCACAGCCCGATGCACCTGCTGATGAACATGCTGGTGCTCTACTTCTTCGGCACGCGAGTCGAGGAGACGATCGGCCGGCGTCGGTTGTTGTGGCTCTACGTCCTCGGCGGGGTCACCGGTGGGCTGCTCGAGTCGTCGCTCGGTGCGATCACCGGGATGGACCACGGCGCGATCGGCGCGTCGGGGGCTTGCTACGCGATCCTGCTCTACGCGACCTGCATGGCGCCGCATTCGACCGTGCTGCTGATCGTGTTTCCGATCAAGCTGTGGATCCTGTCGGCCGTGCTGGTCGGGATCGGCGTGTATCAGTTGGCGCTGCAACTGCGTGGTCATTCGGCCGGCGATGGCGTTGCGCACGGCGGCCACGTCGGTGGCGCGCTGTACGGCTACGTCGCGTGGCGGTGGCGCTACAGCGAGTTCGGTCCGCTGCGCTGGTGGCGTCGCCGACAGGACGACCGACGCCGGCGCATCGTGATCCGCGATCGCGAGATCATGGATCGGCTGCTCGAGAAGGTGCACCGCGAGGGGATCGGGTCGCTGACGCCCGCCGAGCGACGCTTTATGGAGAAGACGAGTCGCTCGATGCAGCGGCGGTGACGCTGCCGGGGGCTCGTCGTTATCCTGCGGTCAGGAGACGATCGAGCACCGATGAACATTCGAACCGCCACCCGACTGGCCCTGTCCTGCGCCGTCGCGCTGATTTCCGTCGCCACGACTTCCCTGACGCGAGCGTCGGCGCAAGTCGACTACGCGACGTTCGTCCAGCGCTTCGGCGACGCGATTCGACTGAACGACGAACGCGGTCTGGACCGCCTCGTCCGCGAGTCGCCGCACAACGGCATCGAGCACTTCGAAGCGCTGTTCCGTGAGACGTTCAAGCGCGGTGACGATGCGACGCTGAAGGCATCGTTGACGGCGTTGAAGGGCTCCTACAAGCGGGTCTTCGAGAGCGAGGTGCTCGAGAAGCACGAGCGTTACCTGTCGGGCCTCGGCACCGGTGAGTTCACGACGCTCGATTCGCTGCGCAACAGCCTGAACCAGCTCTACAACCTGAAGGCGCAGGCGACGACGAATCGCGATCGCCCGCAGTTCGAGAAGCTGGCCGGCAATGCGACCGAACTCGCGCGCAAGTACGAGCAAGTCCACCACGCGCTGAAGGCGGCCGAGACGTGGGCGGTTGCGTCGGAGTTGTGGTCGAACATCCCCGAACCGACGGTCGACACGCAGCGCGACGCCGTGTTCGCGATGGAGCAGTACGAACTGCAGCGCAAGAACATGGGCTTCACGAGCGACCCGGAAGCCGTCCGCAACCTGAACTGGTTGAAGTACGAGAAGCAGAAGGTTCTCGAAGCCGAGAAGGAGCGCCAGCGGCGCAAGGACGCCGGCTACGACGAGAACGCGAAGGGTGCCGATGCCTTCGTGATGCCCGGCGCGACCGAGGAGATCGCTCCGCTCGAGTTCAAGGCGCTCGCGCAACCTCAGGACGACATGTTCGTGCGCGGCGGACCGGTGCCGGCGCTGTGGTTGTCGACGCACGTCGTCGACGGCGGGCCTTCGGAGGTCGGCCTGTTCAAGCGCTCGCGGATCTTCCTCGTCTGGGACGGCGGCTCGAAGTACGGCGTGACCGAGAACGGCGGGGAGGCGGACCTGCGGAAGAACAAGTACGAGCCGATCTCCGCGGCGTCCGGCAAGTCGATGAAGCCGAGCGTGTTCCACCTCGGTGCGAACAAGGAGCCGTACGCGATGTGGTTCTACCTGCCCGGCGAGAGCGAGCCGGTGCTCGGGTTGAACCAGAATCTCGCGCCGCGCGAGAAGACCGACACGTCGGCGCGAACGGCGTACATGTACTACCGGAGCGCCTCGAGCTGGGTCGCGCAGATCGGCGGTGAGACGGTCACGTTCTACGACGACAACTGCGACGGCATCCTCTTCCAAGAGGATCCGATGGCGCACAACGTCTGGGATCGCAGTCTCGGCAAGCCGGACGAGAACGGGACGATCGTGCCGGCCTACGACTCGATGCGAATCGGCAAGGGACCGCTGCAGCCGTTCTCGAGCTACGTCCAGATCGCCGGGAAGTGGTACCACCTGCGCCCGCACGAGGACGGCAAGAAGGTCGGCATCCGCGCACTGAACCCCGAGTTCTTCAAGACCGGTCAGATCACGTTCAAGTGGAACGGCCCCGCACCGGCGAAGCCGCAGTTCTTGATCCTGCGCGGGCGAGGGAGCTTCGCGTCGGCGCACTTCAACGTCGCGACCGGCAAACCGGTCGACGTTCCGGCGGGGGAATACGAGATCACGTTCGGACGAATCGTCGAGGGCAAGGGTGCGAACATCGCGACGGCGGCGATCTTCAAGGGCGACTCCGAGCTGGTGAAGGTCGAGGCCGGGAAGGCGACGGCGCTGGCGATCGGCGCGCCGTTCACGATCGACTTCGTCCGGAAGGGCAACGAGTCCGAGGTCGAGATCGAGTCGATCCGATTCCGCGTCAAGGGCGCGCTCGGCGAGCTCTACACGCGGCTCAACAACGCGACGATCGCGCCGGAGGTCATGGTCGCGAAGGCGGCCGACGGCAAGGGCGCGAAGGCGATCGGCGAGTTCGTCGCGATCACCGACCCCGAGATGCTGAACTCCGTCGCGACGCGGTTGCGCAACGAGAAGATCGATCTCGGCCTCGAGGCCGCGCTGTTCCCGGTCGTCAAGGGCGAGAAGGACGGCGCGACGACGTACAAGGCGAAGCTGCCCGCCGCAGGGATGGTCGTCGGACTGCAGCAGAAGAAGCACCGGTTGTTCGGCAAACTCGATCCGGTCTGGAAGTGACCCGTTCGGGAAGTGACCGCCGCGCCCCGGTCGCTATCCTCCGCGCCACTTTTCCAGGAAGGCCCAAACCGCAGTGCTCGACATCAAGCTGATCCGGGAGCAACCGGACGTCGTCAAAGCCGCCGCCGTCAAGAAGCGGATGCCCGCTCGGGTCGAAGCCGTCGACAAGGTGCTCGCGCTGGACGGTGAGCTGCGGGCGCTGCTGCCGCGGATCGAAGGGATGCGCGCCGACCAGCGGGCGGCCGGCAAGAAGATGGGCTCGCTGACGCCCGAGCAGCGTGAGACCCATCTCGCGGAGCAGCGCGCGCTGAAGGAGGCGTTGATCGGCCTCGAGGCGAAGGAGTCGGAGCTGAAGGAGCTGCTGCGGCAGCAGATGCTGCTGATTCCGAACGTGCCCGCCGCGGCGACCCCCGAAGGCGCCGACGACAAGGACAACCTCGAGGTGCGCAAGGTCGGCGTCGTCCCGACGTTCGCGTTCCCGGTCCGGAGTCACGACGACCTCGCGATGGCGCAGGGGTGGCTCGACGTCGAACGCGCGGCGAAGCTCGCGGGGTCGCGCAACTACATGCTGTTCGGCGATCTCGCGCTGCTGCACGACGCCGTGCTGCGCTTCGCGATGCAGCACATGGTCGCGAAGGGCTTCGTCGCCGTCGATCCACCGCTCCTCGTGCGCGACGCGGCGATGATCGGGACCGGCTTCTACCCCGGAGGCGAGGAGCAGGCGTACCGCTGCGAACGCGACGAGCTGAACCTGATCGGCACGAGTGAGATCCCGGTCACGTCGATCCACGCAGACGACATCCTCGACGAGGCCGACCTGCCGAAGCGCTACGTCGCCCGTTCGGCGTGCTTTCGGCGCGAAGCTGGCACCTACGGCAAGGACACGAAGGGGCTCTATCGCGTCCACCAGTTTCACAAGGTCGAGCAGGTCATCCTCGACGTCGCCGATCCGGCGCGCAGCACCGAGCACCACGAGGCGATCGTCCGCAACGCCGAGGAACTGCTGGCTTCGTTGGAGTTGCCGTATCGCGTCGTCCTCGTCTGCGGTGGGGACCTCGGTGGCCCGCAGGTCATGAAGTACGACATCGAGTGCTGGATGCCGTCGCGCGCCGGATATGGCGAGACGCATTCGGCATCGCAGTTCCACGACTACCAGTCGCGGCGACTCAACATCCGCTACCGACGGAAGGACGACCGGAAGGTCGCGTTCTGCCACACGCTGAACAACACGGTCGTCGCGAGCCCGCGCATCCTGATCGCGTTGCTCGAGATCCACCAGCAAGCCGACGGAACGGTGCGCGTGCCGAAGGCGCTGCAGCCGTTGCTCGACGGTCGATCGGTTCTCGGGAAGCCGCTCGCGAGCGCGTGATGCCGTCGTCGGCGTTCCGCGGTCGCCAGGTCAGCGACCGCCGCCGCCGCCGCGATTCCCGCCGAACAACCCACCACCGCCGGCATTGCCTCCACCGCGCAGCAAACCGCCGAGGTCGATCCCGGGCGGGAGCGTCGGTGGGGCGCCGCCGCCGCGGCCGCCGAACTGGTTCGATTGGCCACCGCGACCCTGTTCGCCGCCGCTGCCGCGACCGACGCGCACCTGCGTCGAGTCGCCACCCTGGCCCTCGCGACCGCCCGGCTGGTTCGGGTTGAACGCCGAGTTGCCGCCGGCGAGCCCCGAGTTCTGTCCGCCGCCGGCGCTGCCGCCGGCCGTCGCTTCGTCGGGCTCGACCGGCGCGAGCGGCATCAAGGCGATGCCGGGCTTCAGGATCTCCGTGTACCGAGGGTCGAGCACCAAGTGATAGACGTAGCTCTTCAGCACGCCCTCGATCTCCTCGATCTCCGTCGCGAAGCGATTGCTGCTCTGCAGCCGCCGCTCGATCGTGAACTCGATCTTCAACCGCCGTGGCAGTGAGTCCTCCTCGGCGGAGTTCCACTCCATCTTGACGTCGCGTTCGGCGCGCGCGCCGAGCGTCGGGTAGTAGCTGATGTCGAAGCTCTTGATCCGATCGTGGATCAATTGGAACTCGCCGCCGGTCAGAAGGTCGTTGTCGACCATCGGATCCTCACGCCGCCACAGCTCGAACAGGTCGTGCGTGTTCTCGTTGCGCTTCAACCAGTAGCCGACCTCGCAGACCGGCGGTCGTCGTGGCGTGTTGTTGCCGTCGATGACGACACCGATCGCGTCGGTCTGCGTCAGGAAGTCGATCCGGTCCGCCGGCGTGCCGGCGATGTCCATGTTGCGCCCGCGCAGCACGGCGTTGTTCTTGACGCCGTGATGCCAGAGGCCTTGGAGGTCGCGCTCGAGCAGCGCGAGGATCCGCGGACCGGCTTCGGTCGACTCGGTCATCGAGGCGACGTCCTCACGCGCTTCGAGTGTCGTCAGGAACGTCGTGCTGACCGACGCCATGACCATGGCCGTGATCATCATTGCCAGCAGGACTTCGACGAGTGTGAAGCCAGCCGTGTCGTTCGTTCGTCGGGTCATCGTCCACTTCCTTCGGCGCCGGAGGCTCCGCCGCCGCTGTTCGTCGTTCCGCCACCGGTCGCTGGAGTTGCGCCGCCCGTGCCGGAGTCGCCGCGCGCTTTCGCAACGCTCTCGGCTTCGTCGGGCGTCAAGCCTTGGATCGCCATCGTCGAGAGTCGTGCACGGATCTGCAGTGACAGCACGCCGGATCCGGTGTTCTCGGCGAGGCCCCTCGCATCGGGGTAGTCGACGATCAACAGCACGTCTTCGAGCTCGGTCTCGCTGGGCAACTTCTCTTCGGTCGACTCCGACAGCGCCCGCGACTCGCGGTACTCCATCAGCGACCGACCGTCACGACGCGCCGCGCGCAGATCCTCGCGTTCGCGCTGCCACTCCAGCAGATCGCTGCGTTCCCGATCGGCCTCCGCCATCGCGAAGTCGGCCGATCGCTGACCCTCGAACTCCGCGATCTGCGCCTCGCCGATGACGAAGCGATACGAGAAGCCGGGAAGGTTCTCGATCTGCACCTCGACGCCCGACTCCGGAGGCATCTCGCGCGCGCCGGCCTTCAGCTCCGACATCACGCGGTCGGCGATCTCGCGCGCGAGTCTCGTGTTGCGCGCCTCGCTCGCATGGATCAGCGCCGTCGTACGCATGCCGAGGAACCCGAGCACGACCATCGACAGGATCGCCATCGCGACGAGCGCCTCGACCAGGCTGAATCCGCCGTCGTTGCGCGCCATCAGAATGCCCCTTCGCCGACCTTCGGGAACGGCTGCCGCGCGCCGTCCTCGCTGGTCAGGACTTCGGCCGTCCCCGTCAATCCGCGCATCCGCACCGTCCAGACCATGTGCTTCTGGTCCTCGCCGTGCAGCGTGAAGAACAACGCGAAGTCCGGCATGAACCCGTTCTCGTCGATGCGGATCTTGACGGTGCCTCGGTCGATCAGCGTTCCGCCGGCCGTCATGTAGCCGCCGAACGCGACGCGATCCTCGAGCGGCGTCCAGCCCATCGGCGTCATCTCGACTTCCTCGTAGGTCCGATGGACCTGCGTCTGCTCCGGCGGGAACAGGACGCGCCAGCGATGGTTGACGAGATCGAGCTCGACCTGGAGGACCTTGCCCTGCAGTCGAGCTTCGGCGCGGATGAAGTCGAGCTGCGCGACGAACCGGTTGGACTGACTCGTCAGCGCGGTCGACGGGATCATGTGCCCGAGGTTCGAGACGACGAGCTGCGCGACGAGTGCGATCAGCGCGACGACGACGAGCAGCTCGATCAGCGTGAATCCGCGTCGTGCGCGGGACTCACGGTCGAAGACTGCTCGCTTGTTCATGCACGAACCAGTTCAGAACTCGGCGGATCGGATGTCGTCCTCGGTGCCTTGCGTGCGGTCCGGGCCCATCGACAGGACGACGAACTTCGACGCCTGCTCGCCCGGCGCGATCTGGTAGTCGTTGCCCCACGGATCCTTCAGCGCTTCGAGACCGCCTGGGACCAGCGTGCGCCCCTTCTCGTCGGGCGTGACCAGCTTCTCGAGCGAAGGCTCCGACGCATTCCGGGCGTTCTGCATCCGCTGATACATCAGCTGGTCGGCGAACTGTTTGACGTCACTCTGGGCCTTCGTGACCTGCGCGTCGCCGAAGAGCCCCATGACTTGGGGACCGACGAGCGTCGCCAGCAGTCCGATGATGACGACGACGACCATGATCTCGATCAGGGTGAAGCCGGCCCGACGATCGGCCGGGCGGCGTGCGCGAATGGAGGGAGAGGTCTGCATTTCGATTCGTTCCGTGGGATCGGGCTCGTGCCCGGATCGCGTTGGCCGGTCAGTCTACGCGACGACTGCGATGCGGCCAGCCGGGCCTTGGACGCCCGCGCGGGCGAGATCTTCCCGCCGGGGCCTCCCGGGCTGCCGGGAGGACGTCGGGCGCGGGCGGGGCGTCAGCGAACTTTGTTCAGCTGCAGCAGCGGCAGCACGATCGCGACGACGATCATCGCGACGACACCGGCCAGGGCGACGATGATCAGGGGCTCCAGCAGCGACGTCAGCTTCGACGTCGCGAGGTCGACCTCCTCGTCGTACGAGTCGGCGACCCGCTCCAGCATCTCCTCGAGGTTTCCGGCCTGCTCGCCGACACCGACCATGTAACAAACCATCGGCGGGAAGACGCCGGTCAGCTTCATCGGGGTCGAGATGTCCGTCCCCTCGAGGATGTGGTCGTGGACGGTCGTCAGCGCGTTCTTCAGGACGCGGTTGTCGAGAACGTTCTTCGTCACGTCGATCGCCTGCAGCGCCGGCACGCCGGAACGCAGCAGCGTCGCGAGCGTCGTCGAGAAGCGCGCGACAGCCTGCTTGCGCATCAGGTCCCCGAACACCGGCACCCGCAGCTTGAAGCGGTCCCACAGGAGGCCGCCCTTCTCGGAATTGATGATCGACTGGAACGCGATCGTCAGTGCCAGGAGGCCGAGCATCAGGAACAGCCAGTTCGCGGTCAGGAAGCGGCTGAGGCCGATCAGGATCTCGGTCGGCAGCGGCAATTGCTCGCCGCGCGCGACGATCAACTGCGTGACCCGCGGCACGACGAGGATCATCAGGATCGTCACGACGACGATGCCGACGATGATCATGACCATCGGGTACATCAGCGCCGCGCCGACCTTGTTCTTCAGTCGCGACTGCGCCTGCAAGAATTGCGACAGTCGCTGCATGACCTTGTCGAGCGCGCCGGCGCTCTCGCCGGCCTTGACCATGTTGCTGTACAGGTCGGTGAAGTACGCCGGGTGCTGCATGACGGCGTCGCCGAGCGCCATGCCCTGGGTGACGCGTTCGCGGATGTCCCGGAACGTCGCCTCGACCTTCTTGTCGGGCGCCTGCTCGATGACCATCCGCAGCGCCTCGGCCAGCGGAATGCCGGCCTGCAGCAGCGACGCCATCTGACGCGTGACCTGCGCGATCTGTTCGTTGCGCGACTTGTTCGGGAAGTCGACGCCGGTGATCCCGCGGAACGCCATGCTGCGCTTCCGCTTCTTCGCCGACTCGACGAGGTCCGTGACGAACAGGCTCTCGGTCCGCAGCTTGATCCGGGCGTCGCGCGGCGAGTCCGCGTCGATGATGCCCTTGCGCTGCTTGTTCTGACTGTCGACCGCGCGGTACTCGAAGATCGGCATCGTTGCGTGCGTTCCTTGGTCCGCGTCCTCAGAACACGTCGAGCTGCGTCACGCGCAGGACTTCCTCGGGTGTCGTCATTCCCTGCAGGACCTTCTGCACGCCGTCCATCCGCAGCGTCCGCAGGCCTCGCTCCAGCGCGCCGCGCTTGATGACGCTCGCCGAGTTCTTGTTGACGATCTGCTCCTGGATCACGGCGTCGATCGGCAGCATCTCGTAGATCGCCGTCCGTCCGGAGAACCCGGAGTGGAAGCACTCGTCGCAGCCGCGCCCGAGCGCGACCTTGCCGTCGGGGAACTGCTCCGGCTTCAGCTTCAGATCCTCGACGTGGTAGAGCAGCTTCTCGTCGTCCTGCGGGCGCACCCATTCCTTGCAGTGCGGGCAGATCGTCCGGAGCAGGCGCTGCGCGATGACGAGCAGCACCGACGACGAGACGAGGTACGGCTCGACGCCGATGTCGAGCATGCGTGTCACGGTCGACGCGGAGTCGTTCGTGTGCACGGTCGAGAACACGAGGTGTCCGGTCAGTGCCGCGCGGATCGCGATGTCGGCCGTCTCCGAGTCGCGGACTTCACCGACCATCATCACGTCGGGATCCTGCCGCAGGAACGAGCGCAGCCCGGCCGCGAAGGTCAGCCCCTTCTTCGTGTTGACCTGCACCTGACTGATGCCGTCGAGGTTGTATTCAACCGGATCCTCGATCGTCAGGATGTTCAGCGACGGCGCGTTGATCTCGTCGAGACACGCGTAGAGCGTCGTCGTCTTGCCGGAACCCGTCGGCCCCGTCACGAAGATGATGCCGTGCGAGTAGTTGATGTAGCGGCGGACGATCTTGAGGTCCTCCGGCTCCATCCCGATCTGGCCGAGCGAGTAGACCTTCGTCGTCTTGTCGAGGATTCGGAAGACGATGCGCTCGCCGTTCTGCACCGGGACCGTCGAGATGCGGACGTCGACGTCGCCGTCTCCGATCCGAATCGACGCGCGACCGTCTTGCGGCAGGCGACGCTCGGCGATGTCCATCTTCCCCATGACCTTGACGCGGGAAATGATCGCTTCCTGCGCCTTCTTGGGGATCGCCTCGGTGTCGTAGAGCACGCCGTCGATGCGCATGCGAACCTGCAAGCGGTCGACGTAGGGCTGCAGGTGGATGTCCGAGGCGCGCAGCTTCAGCGCCTGGAACAGCAGCATGTTGACGAGGCGAATGATCGGCGCCTTGTTCGCGACGTCGAGCAGGTCTTCCGACGCTTCGATCGTGTTCGCGAGGCCGATGATGTCCTGCTCCTCGATGTCGACGAGGGCCTCGTCGACGCCGTCCGCCTTGTGTCGATACGCGCGATTGATCAGGTTCGTGATCTCGCTGCGCGGACACAGCACTGCTTCGACCTCGCCGCCCATCATCGTCGCGAGGTCGTCCATCGGCTGGACCTCCAACGGACGGCACGTCGCGACGCGCCACCGCGCGCCGCTCTTCTCCAACGCGATCAAGTGGTGCGTCCGTGCGAACTGGACCGGCACGTTCTGGATGAAGTGCGACGGCACGGCCGTGCCTTCGAGCGACGGGCGCATTTCGAGCCCGAGGAAGTCGGCGAACAGCTCGAGCGACTTCGTCTCGTTCAGGAAGCCTTTCGTGATCAGCACCTGATCGAGCGAGACGCCCGACTCACGTTCCTGGTTCAGCGCATCGAGGATCTGCGAGTCGTTGAGGCCTGCCTTGCGCAGCAGCGCCTCACGAATGCGGTCACGGGTCATCGTCGGTTCCATCGGGCCGTCCATCATCGCGTGCCGTTGCCCGGGCTGCGCGGGCCACCCGGGCCGGGGCGTCGGCGCGACGGGTCGGTGGTCCCGCCCCCGGTCGTCCCGCCGCCGGTGTCGGTCCGGATCGGCTGCGTCGTCCCGTTGTCGACCGGCGCGCGCTCCTCACGCTGATACACCGGGATCTCGAACCCGCCACGCGCGTCGATGTCCTCGATCGTCGCACCCGGATCGTCGAGCGTCTCGGCGCGGCCCTCGCGCCACTTGCGGTCGACGAGCTGCAGGCGGCGGTGCCCGATGTAGTCGGCGGCTTCGAGCTTCTTGCGGAACGTCAGCTCCGCGAGGTCGCTGAAGTCCTCCTCGTTGAGGATGTGCGGCGTGACGAAGATGTAGAGGTTCGTCTTCGTCTGACGCTTCTCCGAGTTCTTGAACAGGTAGCCGAGCAGCGGGATGTCCTTCAGGAACGGGATGCCGCTCTCGGTGCTGCTCTCCTGATCCTCGATGACGCCGCCGAGGACCATCGTGTGTCCGGTCGGCATCGCGACGTTCGTCTGGATCTGACGGATCGTCCGGACGCCGGCCGTCACGGCGTTCGGATCGAACTCGCTGATGAAGCGGCTGACCTCGAGTTCGATCTGCATGCGGAGGTAGTTGTTCGTCGAGATCGACGGCGAGATCCGCAGCTCGATACCGGCGTCCTTGTCGGCACCCGCGCCGGACTGCGAACCGGTCTGGTTCTGCTGCACGGTCTGCGTCGGCCGGTTCTCCTCGGTCTTGACCAGTGCGCTGCCGTTGTTCGTCACGACGACGCTCGGCTGGCTCAACACGTTCGCCTGGTTGTCCTGCGCGAGTGCGTTGATCAGCACCGGGATCGCGAAGCCGTCGCCGCGGATGATGCCGCCGGTGACGCCCTGCAACGGATTCTCGAAGTTCGGCAGACGCGTGTCCGGCAAACCGTCGTCGTCCGTGTCGCTGAACTCGGACAGGCCGAACGAAGTGAACCCGAACCCGCGCGTGTACTGACCGCCTTCCTTGAGGTCGAGGAAGCCGAGCTCGATGCCGAGGCGCTGCACGGCCGACGTCGCGAGTTCGACGACCGAGCACTCGATCAGCACCTGACGCTGACGTCGATCGAGTTCGTCGATCGTCCGCTTCAACTGTGCGTACTTCGTCGCGGTCCCCGAGACGACCAGGCTGTTGCTCTCCTTGTGCGCGACGACGACCGTCTTCCGCGGCCGGCGTGCCTGCGCCGCGCCGGCGGTCGCGCCGCCGGTTTGCTGCTCGGCCTGCAGGTCCTCGTTGATGAACTCGCGCAGCGTGGTCCGCAGTTCTTCGGCAGTGACGTTCTTCAGCGGGATGACGTGCTGGTCGCCCTGCGTCAGTTCGATCGGGACGTCCAGCCGCGCGACGAGATCCATTGCCTCGACGATCTGCTCCTGCGTGCCGCTGAGGATCAGTTTGTTCTGCGACGGGTTCGCGACGATCTTCAGCTGCGTCTGGGCCGCGGCTGCTGCATCGGGCTGACCTTGCGGCGCCGCGCGCGGGCGATTGCGGTCGTTCAGGATGTCGGTCAGGATCGGCTCGAGTTCCTCGGCCGTCGAATGTTCGAGCGACACGACCCGGGTCTGCAGCGCGACCTGATCGAACGGCACGTCCCCGAGCTTCAGGATCTGGTAGGCGGAGAACACCTGCGGGCCGAAGCCCTGGATCAGGAC
>JAEYTU010000013.1 GCA_023433825.1 Planctomycetota bacterium | reverse complement strand
TAGCGAAGGCAACGTGAACTTCAAGGGGAACGTCGCACGCCGTGGTTGACGGTCGACGGCATGCGCGTAGCCTGTGCCGCCATTCGACGCACCGGTCAGGGTCGTCGCTGTTCCACGGATCGTCCGTGGGTGCGGTCACGCCGAGCTGGTTCGTACGCTCGTTCGTAGTTCTCGCGCGTCCGGTCAGACGCGCGAGCTGGGAGGCAACATGGTCAAGAAGGGTTCGTTCTTCGACAAGCTCAAGAGTCGCTGGAGTTCGTCCGGCGTGCGCGTCGAGCCCACCACCGACAACCACAACCGCATGCGTGAGCACCTGACCTCGGTGCCGGCGGTTCCGGATCCCGCACGCGTCGAAGGGCGCAAGCTCTCCGCGCGGGAAGACGCGATGGTCGCCGTCGGCGAGGGCTTCCAAGAACTCGGCACGCTGCTGCGCGGCGTGCAGACGCGGATGGAAGGCAGCGGCACCGACGTCGCGCGGATGGCCGAGCAACTCGCGCATCTGCCGGCACTCGGAGCGGCGCAGTTGGAGATGCTGAAGTCGGTCGCGACGGCGCTCGAGCGCCAGAACGCGCTGACGGAACGGCTGCACGGTTCGGTCGAGAACCTTCCGCAGTTGATGGGGTCGGTCCAGGCGGCGCTCGAACGCGCGCACGCGGCGGACCAACGGACGGTGCGGACGCTCGACGAGTTCAAGTCGACGATGGACCGCATCCAAGGCTCGATCGGCGAGATGGTCGAGACGTCGGGGCGACACGCCGCCGCGTCGGAGAGCCAAGCCGACAGCGCCGCGCGTCAGGCGCACGCCGTCCGCACGCTCGTCGAGCAGCAGCGGCAACACGGCCAGCAGGTCGTCGAGACGATCGAGGCGGCGCGCGCGCAGGACCAGAGCGCGGTCCAGAGCGCGGTCTCCAGCGTCGAGCAACTCGCGAAGTCGCAGACCGAAGCGGCGCAGCGAATGCACGCGACGCAGCAGTCCGGACTGTCGGCGCTGCGGCAGGCGAACGAGGACCAGTCGGCGAAGCTCGGGCGGATGCTCGCGCAGGGCCAGGCCTCGGCGCGAACGACACTCGTCATGTCGGTGCTGGCGCTGGTCGCCCTCGCAGCGATCCTGACCGTCCTCGTGATTCGCGGGTGACCGAGACCGGCGACCGCGTCCGACGCCGCATCCTGCTGGTGCGGCACGGCGAGACCGAGGGCGAGTCGTCGATCCGTTTCCACGGCCGCAACGACGTCGCGCTGTCGGACGTCGGCCGTGTGCAGATGCGTCGCCTGACGGCGCTGCTCGCCGGAGCGCGGATCCACGCGCTCGTCACGTCGCCGTTGTCGCGTGCGCGGGAGTCGGCGGAACTGCTGCTCGAACGCCTCGATCCGTTCCCGGAGTTCGTCGCTGCCGAGGACGCGTTCCAGGAGATCTGGTTCGGGCGGCTCGAAGGGCTGACCGAGGCCGAGATCGCGGCTGCCGAACCGCAGTGGTACGCGGCGTGGTGCGAGCACCGCGCCGAGGCGTACCCCGACGGCGAGTCGTTCGACGCATTCGCGCTCCGCGTCGCGCGGGCGTTCGACAGTCTCGTCGCGACGCATCCCGACGGCGATCTGCTGATCGTCGCGCACAAGGGCGTCGTCAAGCGGATCTTGATGCACACGCTGTCGCTGTCGCTCGCCGAAGTCCGACCGATGCCGCTCGACCTCGCCAACCTGTCGACGCTGCACGATCACGGGGCCGCGGCGCCGCAGCGCTTCGCGCTTCACGACTGGAACCGCACTCCGTGACCGTCGCGTGCCGGTGACCGGCGCCGCTATCCTGCGCCGCGCACCATGACCGCACGCACCCACCGACTGCGCTTCGCGCCTTCCCCGACCGGCCCGCTGCACCTCGGTGGTGCACGCACGGCGCTCTACAACTGGGCCGCCGCACGCGCACTCGGCGGCAAGTTCCTGCTGCGGATCGAGGACACCGATCAAGCGCGTTCGACCGATGCCTCGCTGCGGATCATCCTCGACGGGCTGCGCTGGCTCGGGATCGACTGGGACGAGGGCCCGGAGGTCGGCGGCGAGTTCGGACCGTACTTCCAGATGCAGCGGCTCGATCTCTACGCGCGCTATGCGCGGCGGCTGCTCGACGCGGGGAAGGCCTACGAGTGCTTCTGCACGCCGGCGGAGATCGAGGCCGGCCGTGAACGCCTCGCGGCCGCCGGTGCGAAGACGATGTACGACCGCCGGTGTCGCGACCTGTCGGCCGAGCAGCGCGAGGCGATGCGGGCGTCGGGACGCGTGCCGGCCATTCGTGCACGACTGCCGCTCGACGAGGTGTTGACGATCCACGACCACTGCAAGGGCGACGTCGAGGTGCGCACGAGCGAACTCGACGACTGGGTCATGCTCCGACCCGACGGTGTGCCGCTCTACAACTTCGCCTGCGTGGTCGACGACGCCGAGATGCAGATCTCGCACGTCGTGCGCGGCGAAGAGCACTTCATGAACGGCTTCAAGCAGGTGCTGATGTTCCGCGATCTCGGGCTGACGCCACCCGAGTACGCGCACATCCCGCTGATCCTCGGCAAGGACGGCAAGAAGCTCAGCAAGCGCGAGGCGAGCACGAACGTGCTGGAGTACCGCGATCGCGGGTTCCCGGCCGATGCGGTGTTCAACTACATCGCGACGCTCGGTTGGGGGTTCTCCGGCGACCGCGACGTGTTCACGCGCGCCGAGATGATCGAACGGTTCGGCATCGACCAGATCGGTCGCGCCGGTGCGAAGTTCGACGAGGAGAAGCTGCTCGCGATCTGCGGCGAGTACATCCGCAAGACGCCGATCGACGCGCTCGTCGACATCGTGCGGCCGTTCGTCGTCGCGGCTGGTGCGCTGCCGGAGAGCGCGTTCGTCGAGCACCGTGGGTGGGTGCGCAATCTCGTCGCCTGTTACCACGAGCGAATGCGCACCTACGGCGAACTGCCGCCGAAACTGGCGCCGTTCGCCGCGCAGGCGGTCACGCTCGACGAGGCCGCCGTCGGTCAGATCGCGAAGCACCCGCAATCGCGCGCGTGGTTGACGGCCTACGCCGACGCGCTCGTCGCGACGAACCTCGCGCCGTCGTACCCGGACGATCGCAGCGCGTTCGATGCCGCGTGTGCACTGCCGCACGCGAAGACCGGGCTCGTCGCCGCGTTCGACTCGGCGTTGTTCCTGACGCCGGAACACCTCGAACGCCACGCCCGCGTCGTCGCCGAGCAGATCGGTGCGAAGTTCGGACACTTCGTCCAGCCAGTGCGCGCGGCGCTGACCGGGACGACGACCGGTCCGAGTCTGTTCGACGTCGTGTTCGTGCTCGGCAAGCAGACCTGCGTCGCGCGCCTGCGCGCGGCCGCCGCCGCGGCGTCACCGACGGCGTAGGCCTTCGCGTTTCGCCTCGGCGAGCCACGCCCGCGCCGCACGGACCTCGTCGAGCGACAGCTGACCGTCGGTCG
>JAEYTU010000138.1 GCA_023433825.1 Planctomycetota bacterium | reverse complement strand
GGGCGCGGCGCAGCCGATGTTCGTCGGCCGTCATCTCGACTGCCTGATGATCGCGAACGACCTACCGCTGCTGCAGGCGTCGCTGGCGCTCGCGCGCGGCGGCTCGGCGGAGCCGTTCGGCACGTCGTCGACGTACATCGAAGGGATCGAACGTCCGCTCGCCGAGTGGCAGAAGATCACCGAGGTCGCGCAGCCGAACACGGTCGAACTGTTCGCCGATCTGCAGAAGGTCTTCGAGCGCACGACGTGGGACGACCGTTGGCCGAACCCGACGGCGAAGGACAGCATGAACGAGCGCGTGCTCGCGAGCTTCCTGAACCTCGCCGGCTGGAAGTTCGTCACCGGATCGCTCGTGTTCGAGGGCGGCTCGCCGTCGTCGCTGACGCTGCTCGCGCGCGTCGCGATGAACGTCAATCTGCAGACGCCGTTCCAGCGCAACTTCTTCAAGGCCGAGGAGAGTCCGCGCCGTGACTGGCTGAACCCGTTCCTGACGATGGTGCCGAAGGACGCATTCGCCGCGTGCGGGATGCGCATGCCGGCGGGGGACTTCCTGCGCGAGATGTATCGCGCGATGGATCCGGAGACGCAGGACGGGCTGAACAAGTCGCTGCGCTCGACGGGGACCTACCAGACGCTGCTCGACCTGATCGACAAGATCGAGATCGCATTGCTGCCGCGAACCGGTTTCGTGTTCCGACGCAATCTGCCGGACCCCGAGATCCCGGTCGCCGATCCATCGCCGGTGCCGCAGGTCGCATGGGTGTTTTGGCTGCGGCCGGCGCAGCGCAAGTTGATGGACGACCTGCTGACGTTCATGCGCGCGAACCATCGCGTGCTCGGCTTCGCGAAGGTCTATGCGAACCCGATCGTCGACGCGCGCGGTGACGTCGTCAGCGAGTTCACGAACCCGCAGATCAACGGCACAGGCATGCTCGCGGGGATCGTGTTCGACGAGTTCTTCGTCATCGGCAACTCGGGGCCATTGATCCGCGACATGTTCAAGGCGCGGCTCGGACGCATCGAGAACCTGATCACGAGCGACGACCTGATCGAGTTCGACAAGGAGATCCCGAACACGGTCAACGGGTTCGCGTTCGTGCAGGGGCGGCAACTCGAAGAGTTGCTGCTGCAGTACGACCGATTCGCCGCCGAGGAGAGCTCGATGATCGATCCGGGCTGGGCCGCCGAGAAGCGTCCGGGGATCGAGGCGGACGTCTTCCGTCGCGATTACGCGCGCGAGGCGACGACGCCGGCCGCGCTGCGTCCCGAGCGGCGCGAACAACTGAATCGCGACGTCGACGCCCGGATGCAGGAGGAGTGGGGAAAGGCCCGCGCCGGCATCGAACGAAGCAGCCGCGCATCGACGCAGGAGATGATCGCCGTGTCGCGGATGTTCCGCTCGGCGTACTTCCAGGTGACGCTCGACCCGGAGTCGATCCGCTTGTCGGCGCGCGCGATGGTCCAGTACCGGTGACGGTGGCGAGGCGCGGGTGCGGGTATTGATTCGACCTCGACCCGCGCTAGTCTGCCGCGCCTCCCAAACCTGGGCCCAGGTGGCGGAATTGGCAGACGCGCCAGCTTGAGGGGCTGGAGCTCGTTTACGGGCGTGCAGGTTCAAGTCCTGTCCTGGGCACCATCCTCGATCGTGTGACCGCGATCGAGTGACCTCGATCGTGTGACCCGCGATCGTCCGGCCCGCAATCGTGGGCGCGCGCGCGCTGCCGCAGATCGCTGCGCCACCAACCACGCGTCGCGCCTCGCACGCAGCGCGTGCGACACCCCTCGGGCACTGCGCGCGACTCGGGCGCTCCGCGCGAATTCACCGCAGACTTTTTTCGCTGCGCGAAGCGATCCGTTGCGACCGTTCTCGCGACGCGTGGTCCGGTGTCATGGCCTCTGCTCCGACACTCGTGCGGAGGAGCGTCGATCTCCGCTCCGGTGGCCCCAGGGCGCGTTCTGTTGCGTTCCGAGCACGTCGCTAGACTCGCGCGGCCACCTCAGCGGAGAGCCCCCTCGCCATGCAATCGAACGAGCCCACCACCCCGACACTCGCTTCGTTGTCCGCGGTCGTCCGTCTGCTCGTCGACGCAGACCCGAAAGTCGTCGCCGCCTGCCGCCTCCAACTCTCCGAGTGGGGCGAGTCGGCGCGGAACGTCCTCGACGAGGGCGCGCGATCCGACGAACCGGCGGTTCGACGCGTCTGCCACGAACTGCTGCGACGGCTGAATCTCCGGCGCGCGCCCGATCGGTTGCGCGAGTTGTCGGAGTCGGATTCCGAGGGCTTCTTGGAGCGCGGCGTCGCGCTGTTGGCCGAGATGGACCACGGCATCCGTTTCGATCGCCGCCGGATGGACGCGCTGCTCGACATGCTCGCCGCCGAACTGACCCGGATGCTGCGTGGTCGCGCGAGCCCGGCGCGCTGCCTCGCCGACTTGATGGGGCACCGGATGGCGTTCACGGTCGACACTGAAGCGGGCCGACGACTGGAGTCGCACCGTGTCGACGTGGTCCTGCAGCGGCGCACCGGCGCACCGGCCGCGCTCGCCGCCGTCTACGTCCTCGTCGGTCGCCGCGCCGGGCTGTGCGTGACCGGCGTCCGCATGCTGAGCCACCATCTGGTGCGCGTGCACGGGCGGCGGCCGACGCTGCTCGCGCCGGCGTCGGGCGGCAAGGCGGTGCTGAAGGCCGACTGCGTCCGCTATCTGCGCGACGCCGGGTGGGGCGGACCGAAGTCGCGATTGCTGGCCGATCTGTCCGACCGACATCTGTTGGCCGCGCTCGCCGAGCAGACGCGGATCGCCTATGGCTTCCAGGAAGATGTGGAAGCGCTGCGAATCCTCGACGACTTCATCGCCGTTCTGGTCTGACCTGAGCGATCGGCGCGCGGCGCGGCGCGCAGCGGTCGCCGTTCTGGCGCTCGCCGGGCTCGCCTCGTCGTGCAACGGGATCCTGCAGCGGTCGCGACCCGAGCGTGTCGCGACGTTCGAGCGGATCGCCCGGGACGGCGAGCTGATGGTCGGGATCGCCGAGACCGACATCACGCCGACCGACGACCAGTACCTGTCCGGGTTCGACATGAACCGGATCGCGACCGGCGTGAACCTGCCGCTGAAGGCGCGCGCGTTCGTGCTGGTGAAGGGCGAACTTCGCGTCGCGATCGTCGGCATCGACAACCTCGGCATGCACCGGGAAGACGTCGACTGGGTCAAGTCCGGGATCGGCGGCTTCGCGAATGGGTGCGTGTTCGTCTGCGCGAGTCACACACACGCGGCACCGGACCTGATCGGGTTCTGGGGCTGGTACCTGCTGACGAGCGGGCGCGACCGTGGCTACCTGACGTTCCTGCGGGATCGCGTCGCGGCTGCGGTGGCCGAAGCGGAGGCGAAGGCGCAGCCAGCGCGTTTGCGGCACGGGATCGGCCGGCTGCCGCCGCGCGGGATCGTCAAGAACTCGAACTTCCGCGAGGTGTTCGATCCGCGTGTGCACGTCGTGCAGGCGATCGGCGCCGACGGAGCGCCGATCGGCGCGCTGCTGCATCTGGCTTGCCATCCGGAGGTCATGCGGCGGCAGAGCAGCGTGATGTCGGCGGACTTCGTCGGAGCGCTGTGCGATGGCTGGCGAGCGGCGGGGCTCGGCGACGCGGTGTTCGTCAACGGGGCGCTCGGCGGAATGGTGACGCCGGACGGCTGGCCGCGGGACGAGGCGGGGATCGCGCGGGTCGGCGGCGGAATGTTGGCGGCGGCGCAGTCGGCGCTCGCGGCGGCGCGCGACGTTTCGGTCGACGCGGTCGAGGTTCGGCGGCGCGACGTCTACCTGCCGCTCGATTCGATGGCGCTCGGACTCGGTCGGCTGACGACGACGATTCCGCGGGAGCTGTACGGCGGACTGCTGAAGACCGGCGTCGGATGGCTGCGGATCGGCGACCTCGAAGCGGTGTGCGTGCCGGGCGAGATCGAGCCGGCGTTCGCCGAGCACCTGCGGCGAACGCTTGGCAAGCCCAAGTTGATGGTGTTCGGACTCGTCGACGACGAGGTCGGGTACCTGCTGTCGGAGCGCGACGCGCGTTCGTTCGACTTCGCCTACGAGCGGCTGATGTCGCCGGGAGCGACGGCCGGTGAGTTGGTCATCGAGGCGATCGTCGGTCCGCGCGGTGGGTCATAGGAAGCCGAACAAGGTGTAGACCGTCGGCCAGAAGACGTGCTCACGGATGACTGTGTGCCAGAGCACGATGACTGCAATCAACGACAGCAGCGGCTGCGAACGGACGATCGAGTACAGCGGCGCCGTCTGCTTCGGGAAGAGGCCTTCGACGATGCTCGCGCCGTCGAGTGGCGGGAGTGGAACGAGGTTGAAGAGTCCGAGGAGCACGTTCAGGGTCAGGAACGTGACGGCGATCTCGATCGTCGCGCGGACGCCGTCGGCGCCCGGATCGACGGCGTGTGGTACCGGTCCGCTCCCGAGCTCGGCGTGCCCTGTCGTGATCAGCACCTTGAGTACGAAGACCGCCAGGATCGCCAGCAGGAAGTTCGACGCCGGACCGGCGGCGGCCATCAGCGCGGCGCGCCCCGGGTTGCGGTAGGCCCACAGCGGATTGATCGGCGTGCTCGCGAAGCCGAACGCCATCGACCCGTTCGTCATCAGCAGCATCGCGAGCGGCAGGACGACCATGCCCATCGGTTCGCGACGGATGTGCGGCATCGGATTCAGCGACACCTGGCCGCCTTCGTATGCGGTGCGATCACCGCCGAGCTTCGCGACGAGCGCGTGCGCCGCCTCGTGCACGACGAGGCTGATCAGCAGCACGACGTAGAACTTGACGATGCCGACGAGGTTGAGTTCGTCCACGGTCACTCCCGCGTGGCGTCGTCGGCAGCGTCAGCCGCGTCTTCGGCCAGCTCGGTCGCGAGTTCCTCGACGACTTTCCTGACCTGCAGCTCGGTGCCAGAC
>JAEYTU010000041.1 GCA_023433825.1 Planctomycetota bacterium | reverse complement strand
CCGGTGTCGGGTGCGTCGTCGTCGTGCGACCGAGTCACACGCTCGAGCTCGAGGTTCGCGACCATCGCGACGCGCCGGCGGATGGGGTGGCCGTCGATCTGCGTTCTGCGGACCCGTCGGTCGGCGGCAGCCTCGCCATCGGCACGACGGATGCGCGCGGGCGACTGACGGTGCGACACACGCAGGAACTCGTCGCGCACGTGCGCCAGCTCGCCGAGTTCGCGCCGGTCGTCCTCGCGACGGACATCCTCGGGCTCGACGACGCGACGTTCGCCGTCGACCTCGCCGCGCCGCCACGCGGGGTGCAGGTGTGGAAGCTGCCGCCGACATGTGCGGTCGAGTTCGTTCGGGCGGATGGGCGCGAGGGGGTCGTTGCGGGGTTGGACTGCCGGGCGGTGCAACGGGACCGGGAAGGCGAACGCGCGCGCGACATGCAGGAGCTGCGGTTGCGCGACGTGACGCTGCCGTATCGGCTCGCTCGCGTGGCCGCGGGGCTTCGTTGGATCGTCGACGCGGACGAGCGCAGGAACTCGTACAGCGTCCGGTCGGACCTGGGGGGCGAAGGGCGCACGCCGGCGGTGCCGGCCGATGCGCCGGTTCGCGTCGTGTTGCGATCTTCGGAGAAGGCGAGGCTGACGGGGCGAATCGTCGGTGTCGAGGGGCGTCTGATGCACGCGACGACGGTCGAGTTGCACGGAACGGCGGAGGGAGTCGGCGTCCGGCTCGCCGGTGGCGTCGACGACGAAGGTCGGTTCGTCGTCGCGACCCAAGTGCAGCACGACGGCAAGACGACTGCCGACACACGCCTCGTCGTGCGCACCGTCGATCAGGTCGTCGCGGAGGGAGCGTTGCCGACGTTCGCGTTCCCGCGAGTCGGCGCGCTGGATCTCGGCGACGTTCAGGTGTTGCCGCTGCCGGTCGTCGTCGCGGGCCGCATCGAATCGGGAGGCAAGGGCGTGCAGAGCGGTCGCGTCGCGATCGAGCAGTTCGCGGCGAACGACGGCGGTTGGAAGCCGTTCGGCAGTGTTTCGGCGGGGGAGGACGGGTCGTTTCGCGTGATGCGTGCAGGCGTCGCCGGGCGGATGCGGCTGACCGCGACCGGCGCCGGGTGCCTGCCGTCGCTGCCGATCGAGTTCGTGGCTGGGACCGAGGGGTTGGTCGTCGAGTTGCGGCGCGGTGCGATGCTGCGCGCGGTGGTTGTCGCGCCGGCGGCGTCGGCGAGAGAGGACGTCGCGCGCTCGAACCGGATGCCGACGGTGCGGTTGATGCGGCCGGCGAACGGGGACGTGGCGGAACACGTCGCGGCCGAGTTCCCGGTGCAACGCAGCTTCGTCGACGGCGCGACGGTGTTCGTCGCGCATGGGAGCGGGCTCTTGCCGGGGACGTATCGGCTCGAGTTCTCGCTGCCGTTCGTCGCGGCGCCGGTGCATGCGGAGACGGTCGTCGTGCCCGAGCCGACGACGGAGTCGGAGTCGGTGTTGGTGCGCGCCGATCTGCGTGAGGCGCTGCGGTGCGTCGTGTTGCGATTCGCGTGCGGCGATGGTGCGGTGCCGGCGGGAGAGCACGTCGTCGTGACGGCGGCCGACGGATCGAAGGGGTCGGGCGTCGTCGTGCGCGGGTCGGCGTTCGAGTTGCTCGTGCCGAACGCGGGTGTCGACGTCGACGTGATCGGGCCGTTCGAGCGCGAGCGGGTGCGCGTCGCGGTGCGCGAGGATGCGACGGTCACGTTCGCAGCCGTGCGGTTCGCGAAGGTCGTGCTCGCGTTCGACCTGCCCGAGCCGATGCCGGCCAACGTCAGGGCGCAGGTGGATGTCAGTGACGTGCGTTCGGGTCGCAGTTGGCGCGCGCCGGTGTCTGCGGACGGCGTCGCGACGGTGGCGGTGCCGGTCGGCGGGAGCTACGAGACGCGGGTGGACTTCCGCGTTCCGCGCGGACCGTTCTCGCTGACGCCCCCGTCAGGCAAGTTCACGGTCGACGCCGGCGCCGTCGAGTCGCGCGTTCGGATCGAGCTCGACCCGAGGCTGCCGTCGGCGTGGAAGTGAAACGTTCGTGCCAGGCACTTTCGTTTCACTTTGCGATCGGAAGTGACACGAAGGTGCCTGGCACCTTTGTTTCACTTTGCAAATGACGCGTTCGTCCCGCGCACCAGCTCCGCATGAAGCCACGCCACCTCTTGCTCGTCGCCCTCGCGGTGCTGCCGCTCTTCGCATGGTTCGCGCTGCGGGAGCGAACGTCGACTCCGCACGGGACGCAGTCGCCGCCGGCTCTCGCTGACACGTCGACGCGCGACCCGGCCGTGTCGCCGAACGCGCCCGTCACGACACAGCCGCCGGTGCAACGGTCGGAACTCGAACCCACGAACGCCCAACGCGCGCGCACACCCACCACACTCCGCGTTCAAGTCGTCGCCACCGACGGAACGCCGTGCACACGCGCCACCGTCGTCTGGCTACCGCAGTTCGACCCGGACCGCCGCACCTTCGCGCCGGCGACGCATCGCCTCTCGCGAGACGGCTGGCTGGCGCGCGCGCGAACGAACGGTGGCCACGCGACGACCGACGCGCTGGGCGAGGCGGTCCTCGACGTCGTTCCCACGCGACTGCGAGTGCTCGCTTGGGACACCGAACGCCTCGGCGCCGTCACCGTCGAACGAACGTCGCTCGACACCGACGCGCCATGTCGCATCGTGCTCCACCCATCCTTCGACTGGCGCATTCGTGTGCTCGACGCGTCGCGCACGCCGATCGCCGGCCTCGCCGTCACGATGAACACGGTCACCGAAGCCGATGGACGGCGTCGCGTCACCGCACCGATCGATGTCGGACCGACCGACGCCGACGGGATGCTGATCGTGCACCACGCTGGTGAACTCGCGCGGTCGATCGAACCTCGTCGGCCGGCGACCGTCGCCGAGCTCCGGCCGCGCATCTTCGGCATCGAGGATGCTCCATTGCGAATCGATCTCGCCGCCCCACCACCGGAGCCCATCGAGTGGGTACTCGCGCCAACGGGATCGGTCGAACTGAACTTCGTCGACGCCGGAGCGCAGCCGTTCAACCGCGTCACGCTGAGCCCCCCGTTCGACGCTCGTTCCGCCGGTGCGAACTGGGCGCTCGACGTCGCGGATCCGTCGTTGCCGTTCGTCGTCGAACGAATCGGTCTCGGCCTTCGGCTGTCGGCGCGCGCTTCGTTCGGCGCCGATCAAGAGACGCCACTCGTGCTGTTCACCGGCGAAGGCGACGGGCCACGGCGTGCCGGTGAGCGTGCGCGCATCGAGCTTCGCCGCGAGCCGTCACGCGACCTGACCGGGCGACTCGTCGACGCACACGGCGCACCGGTCGACGCGAGTCGAGTCACGCTGACCGACGGCGTCGACGCCGCGTTGCGCGGGCCGGCATTCGCGGGTCGCTTTCGGATCGTCGTTCCCGACGAACACGCCGGGCGCTTGCTGACCGATCCGCGACTGAACGTCGACGACGCGAACGGCGCGGTCGGGTTCGCCACGCTGCCGGCGTCGCGACTGCCGGGAGACCACAGCGTCGATCTCGGCGACGTCCTCGTCGTCTCGCATCCGCTCGTCGTCGGTGGCGTCGTGACCGTGGACGGCGCGCCGGCCGCGCGGCGGGGGTTCGGGGTGCAGACGTTCGACGAGTCGTCAGGGGAATGGACGCCATGGCTCGCCGACGGCGCGACGCGGAAGGACGGCACGTTCCGCATCGTCGGCGCGCCAGTGGCACGGCGGCTGCGCTTGAGTGTCGCACCCGGCGACTGCATGCCGATCGACCCGATCGAATTCGTCCGCGGCACCGACGATCTGCGCGTCGCACTCTCGCGCGGGGGTTCGCTGCGGGTCGTCGTGACGGTTCCGACGACCGATTCGGGGCGACTCGGACGTCCGCTGCCGGAGGTCACGCTGGTGCCGGCGAACGGCGACGTTCATGCGAAGCCGCGAACGCTGCGCGAAGCCGAATCGGTCGCGGCGGTCGGTGGCCGCGCGGTGGCTTTCGTCGCGGTCGGTCTGGCACCCGGTCGCTGGCAGGTCGTCGTGCGGACACCCCTTCTCGCGGCGCCGCTGCACGACGCGGCGATCGACGTCGACGCAGCGACCGCACTCGATCCGGCGATCATGCGCGTCGATCTGCGTCGCACGTTGCGGGCGGTCGCGTTGACACTCGTTCACGGCGAGAACGTGCCGCTGCGTCACGGGCGGATCACTCTCGTCGCGAGCGGCGTGGCGGGTGAGTGGAAGACGGATGCGCGAGTCGGACGCGTCGAGTTGCTCGTGCCGGCGGCAGGTGTCGACATCGACGTTCGCGGTCCGTTCGATCGTCAAGTCGTTCGACTGCCGGCGCTCGCCGCCGACGCGACGGTGCGAATCGACCCAGTGGCGACGCGGTTCGTCGAACTTTCGGTCGGCACGCCAGCGGCGTTGCCAGCGCAAACGACCGCAGGAGTCGTCATCGACGAGGAGTCTGCGGCCGTTGGGTCGGCGCCGTTCGCGAGAGTGCCATTGCGGGGGCGGTCGTCGGAATCGGTGCCGTTGGTCGTCGGTGCGCGGTACCGGCTTCGCGTCGAGATCACCGGCCCGCGCGGGACCGCGACGATCAGTTGCGCGAGGGTGTCGTGCACGTGCAGCCCGGCGCGTCGGCGCAGCCGTTCGTCGTCGACTACGACCCGGAGGATTGGCAGCGCGCCGTCGACCGCGTCAGGTGACGTTCGCCGGAAAGTGAAACGTTCGTGCCAGGCACTTTCGTTTCACTTTGCGAACGGAAGTGAAACGAAGGTGCCTGGCACCTTTGTTTCACAACGTCTCACCGGAAGCGCTTGGCGGCGAAGATCGTCGCGCCCAGGCCGAGCAACTGACCGATCAATGCGAACCACGCGGCCGTCGCTGCAGTCGTCGCGGCTTCCTCGGCGGCCTCGCGCGCGGCATCTCGCTCGGCGGGCGTCAGGGTGCGACGTCCGGTCTCGTCCGTCGTCAGCGGAGTGTCGCGGCGCAACGACGCTTCCGCGGTCGCGGGGGCATTCGTCGCGTTCCTCGTGTCCATCGACCCGTCCGACATGCCCGCTGCGGTTGCGGCAGCACCGCCGCCGAGGCCGAGACCCGTCGCGAGCGCGCCGCCGCCGGCCACGGCCGCGAGCAACACGGCCATCGTCAAGCCGCACGCCCAGGTGACGACGCCGAGGACCGGCGCGTGATACGGCCGTTCGCGGATCGACAGCTTCGCGAGCACGCCGCCGCCGGCGAGACCGACGACCAACGCCGTGATCAGCAACCAGATGCCGGCACCGATGCCGACCCCGGCTGCCGTGCTCGCCGCTTCTGCTGCGGTCGTCGTCGTGACGGCTGGGTCCGACGCTGCAATGGCTCCGCCGGTCAATCCGAGTGCGGCGCCCAATGTCGCGAGAACGACGGCTACGGCCAAACCGGTGAATGCGCCGGCGACGATGGCGCCCCATTGCGTGCCCCACGGGGAGCTGACATTCACGGGATGGCCGACGACGTCACGATCGCGAGCGAAACCGGCCGGGTGATCGGTGACGGGGTGTGTGGAACTGGAGCCACGGGGAACGGAGCCGGCGGGAGGAAATGCAGTCATGAAATCACTTGGAGCAGAGACGCGATGAGGTCGGAACCCTTCTTTCGGGTGTCGCTTCATAGTGATTGCCGCTGAATGGGGCGTGAACCAGCGGTGAATCGGATTTCACTCTGCGAGTGAAAGTGAAACGAAAGTGCCTGGCACCTTTGTTTCACTTCCCCACGCAAAGTGAAACGTCTCACTCGACGAAGCGGTGCCTCGTGTTTCGCGCGACGTCGGTCCAGTGCTGCACGGTGCCGGAGGGCCAGCGGACGGTGATGCGCGTGATCGCGGTTGCGTCGGCGAGGCCGAGTTCGACGCGGGGGGACGAGCTGCCGAAGCTCGACACGGAGCCGACGGCACGGTGAATGCGCCGCGCACCGTTGGGCGTCGTGAACTCGACGTCGACGCGCGCGCCGTAGGCGGCGCGATTCGAACGTGTCCCCTGCAACTCCAGCTTGACCCACGACCGCGCCGGCCCCGGATGCACGAACAGTGCGTTGTAGAACGCATCCCCCGGATAGAAGCCGCCGAGCTGGTGCCACAGATCCTGATCGCCGTCGTGATCGAGATCCCCGAACGCGACGCCATGGCCCTTCTGCAGATGCCCGAGCCCCGCGGCTTCTGTGACGTCGACGAAACGCACGCCGCCGTCGTTCCGCAGCAGCAAGTTCGGCGTCAACGTCTCGTAGTTCGGATCGCCGGTCGCGAGATAGACGTCGAGGAACCCGTCGCCGTCGACGTCACCGAAGTTCGCACCCATCGGCAGGCACACGCGATCGAGTCCGACGCGCTTCGTCACGTCCTCGAATCGCCCTCCCCCGACGTTGCGATACAGCCGCGGCGTCTCGCCGCCACTGACGACCCGCCGCCCGGCCGCGCGCATCAGATCACCGGCCACCTCCGCGAGCGTCGCCTCGTAACCGGCGACGAACAGGTCGAGACGACCGTCGTTGTCGTAGTCGAAGAACCAACACGCGAAACTGCGACCCGTCGGCCCCGTCACGCCGAGCGCCTCGGCGACGTCGGTGAACTTCATCCCACCGTCGTTGCGATACAGCCGATTGCGCCCGACGTTCGAGACGTAGATGTCGAGGTCGCCGTCGTCGTCGTAGTCACCGACCGCGACACCCTTCGCATAGCGATCGTTCGTCACGCCCGCCGCGACGGCGACATCCGTGAACGTTCCGTCGCCATTGTTGCGAAACAGCTGCGAAGGGAACTCACCCGGGTGCGGCCCGATCTCGCGGCGCGATTCGTTGCCGATGTACAGATCGAGGTGACCGTCGCCGTCGAAGTCGCCGAACGCCGCCGCCTGCGTCGGACACGCCGGGAACGCGAGCCCCGCCGCGTGCGTGACGTCGGTGAACACGCCCTTGCCGTCGTTCCGCAGCAGCGAGTTCCGGATCCGCCCGCGGTCCATCAGCCACGCCCCGCGCAGCACGAGAACGTCGACGTCGCCATCGCCGTCGTAGTCCGCGGCGAGGCAGTTCAATCCGCCGATCTGTCGCGCGAGCCCCGACGCGACCGATCGATCCTCGAACGTCCCGTCGCCGCGATTGCGGAAGTACTTCATCGGCGCGAGCGGATCCGACGACGACGACGCGAGGTCGAGCCAGCCGTCGCCGTCGAGGTCGGCGACGATCGCGCCACCGCTCAGGTCGAACGTCGCGACACCGAGCATCGGCGCGCGGTCCTCGAAGCGCGGCACGCCATCGACTCGCGTCGCCGTCTTCCGCGGCACCCGGATCGACTCGGGAACCAAGTGCGGCACCGCAGCCGCCGCGGCCGCCACGTGCGCCAACCACTGCAGCCCGAGGTCGTCCGGCCGCATTCGATGCGCGGCCAGGAACGCGTCCAACGCGTGCCGCGCCGGCGCCGCGTCGCCATGGATCCCGGCACCCTCGAACGGCCAGATGCAGCAGGTCGCCTCGTGCCGCTCGATGCAGTTCCGCTGCTCGGCGCGTCGTAGCCACGCGAGGCCGCGCCAGAACTCGAACTGCGCGAGTCGTGGCCGCAGCTCCGGCAGCTTCGTCGCGGCCTGCCTCGCGCGTTCGATCGCCGTGATCGCCGCGTCGACGTCGCCGAATCTCAGCCGGTGCGCGTAGACGCGCAGGTCGAGATCGAGATGCTCGAGCGGCGTCCGGATCACCTCCTGCGCGAGTTCGGCCTCCAACGCCGCGAGCGGCGCGCGCCCGAAGAACGGGTCGTCGCTGTCGCGCAGCGCCTGCGCCGCGGCGAGCAGATCCGGAAGCGGCGCCGCGTCGGCGGCACCACCGCCCCCACCGCATCCACCGACGACCATCTCGACGAACAGACAGGCGACGACGACGACGACGCGGAGGCGACGCGGGCGAGCATTCATGGGCGGCGGGCACGATATCGCGACGAATCGTGAACCGACCGTAGGCTCCGCGGTGTCTCCGTCGCTGCCATGACGACCGAACGCGCGAACCTCGCCGACCTCGACGCCCTCGCCGCGGAGGAGCCGTTCGTCCGTGCGCTCGCGAAGAGCCTGCTCTTCGACGACGCATCGGTCGACGACGTGGTCCAGCAGACCTGGCTCGAGGCCCTCCGCCACGGCGTGCCGGGCGGCGACGCCCGGCGCGGGTGGCT